>CALEIL010000509.1 GCA_937876435.1 uncultured Bacteroidota bacterium | reverse complement strand
GGCATCCGCAAGGGATGCCCCTACATCACACCCCATTCAAAATTGAGAATTCAAAATTCAACATTGTATAACTTTCTTCACTCGATTCTCAAACTCTTTACGTGGTTCGCCATCGCTGCTCGCACCGACTGTGTGGCGACCGTAAAGATCGCCACTACGATCGCTGCCAGCCCTGCCCCCACAAACATCCACCACTGCAACTCGATCCGGTACGCGAATCCCTGCAGCCACCGGTTCATCGCATACCAGGCAATCGGGGTGGCGATGACGATGGCGATGAGGACGAGGCGGATAAAGTCTTTCGAAAGCAGGGCGACCACACTGGTCACGGAAGCACCGAGGACCTTTCGGATGCCGATTTCTTTGGTGCGTTGAAATGAAGTCAACATGGCCAAACCTATGAGGCCGAGGCAACTGATGAAGATCGTAATGCCTGTGGCCAGTTTGATTAATTTGGACATTCGATATTCGGATTCGTATAAGCTCCTGATGCCTTCATCATTGAATGTATATTCGAAGGGAGCATTGGGATAGATTGCTTTCCATTCCTGTTCCATAATGTTAAGAGTCTTCTGCCATTGTGAGCGGTTGTCCGGCATTTTTACATTGAAGACACGTAGCTCTGTCCGCTTGGTGGATGGAACTAACACGATGGGCTCCATTGCCCTGTGGAGATTTTTCTGGTGAAAATCCTGTATGACTCCGACGATAGAAAAAGATTCATCTTGCCCATCCTTCAAAGTTTTACCTACCGCCTCAGCCGGTGTCTTGAACCCCAAAAATTTACAGGCTATTTCGTTCACAATAATGTTGTGTTCAGGGTTATTGTGTACGAAGTCAGTTCCGGCCAGCAGTTTTATGTGATATAGGTCAAGATAATCTTCATCGATATATTTACAAGGTGTGAATAACCGAATTTTTCCCGTATCCGATGTGTAATAGAAGAGGGAACCAAAGTGAGTATTGCTCAACGGTTTGTGCCCCAGAGCGATTCCCTCTATCTCCGGATGATTTTCCAATGCTTGTTTGTATATAAACGGATCCGTATTCCCACCCTGGTCCGATTTATATGGCATTTGGATATTTACAATGGCATCGTGTGTAAAACCGAGATCCTTTTTCAGCGTGTAGTTTAGCTGGTGGCCAATAATCAATGCACTTACTATAAATATCTGAGCCATGATGAATTGGAACACAATCAGGGTTTTCCTGACACTAAATTGTATCCCAGATCCCAATGGTTCAATCTGCCCTTTTATCACTTCCAGCGTCTTTACTTTGATACTGAGCCAGGCGGGATATACACCGGCGAGCAGGGTGGTGATGAGCAGGAGGGCCGAGAGAAACAAAAACAAGCGGGTCGGATGGTTGAAATTATTCATGCCATCTGGAATGAATTCGGGAAATGCGGTTGTAAACAGCCTTGTCAATATAATGGAAAGCAGTGTTGCCATAAGTACAATGGACAATGTTTCTATAAGAAAACTACCGATAAGGGTTGTCGGAGTACTTCCCAAAGTTTTGAGAATACCAATTTCTCGGGCACGCTGAGGTATTTGCGCTGTACTTAGGTTGATATAGTTGATGCAGGCCAATACGAGGAGGAAGAAAGCGATTCCGATTAATCCATAAAGAACATTCCTGGATACCGTTCGCGTATCGGAAGCAAATTCCGGGGCAAAATGTTTTTCAATCAAAGGCAGGGCCTCAAACCATGATTCAAAACTCAGTTCCTTTTGCCATTCACCCAAATATTCCAGGCTCTTCTTATTGATAAAAGTCAACAAGGGTTCGACGGATTTATCGGACTCTATTTTAACAAATACGGTGTGTCCGGAACTGGATGATTTCCAATTATCAGATGACCATTCTTTTTGAGAAATGGCTACAAATTCATTTTCCTCAAAGCTGGACGGATACTCTAAATCGGCCACAATACCTGAGACCGATCTGTATAGGGTATCACTGTAAATCAATGTTTTACCAATTACCATTTCCGTAGTAAGACCAGGGAAATATTTTCTTGCCCGTGACTCTGTAAGTACTACTTTGTCCGGAGCATCCAGAGCATCTTTCTTAGACCCGGCCAGCCATTGATAGGGGACCAGGTCAAAGTACGATGGGAGAGTAGCTATGAAACGGGGTTCTTCGAATTCTTTCGAGGGTTGGTCACCCTGTTCCTGTACGACCAATTTTTCGACGTATTGATGGTATACAGGAACAATCAGTTCGAGCCCGGTTATGTCATACGTTAATGATGGCGCAACGGGTAAGGGCACACCACCAAAGTAGCTTTCTCTCTCTTCAGATCTGGAATGGCTTACGATTTGATAAATCCGTTCGACATCGGGTACATTTCGATCGAAGCTCATCTCATAATCAACGATTTGATAGATGATCCAGCAAGCACTAAACCCAATGGCCAATCCTAATATGTTCAAGGTTGTGAACCTTCGTTGATGCCACAGATATCGAAGACTCATTTTTAAATGATTATTGAGCATTATCATTGTTTTTGTGATTTGATGAATTTATTCA
>CALEIL010000508.1 GCA_937876435.1 uncultured Bacteroidota bacterium | reverse complement strand
GAAAGATGCATCTTCAACCGCAATTTATGGCGCGCGGGCTGCCAACGGGGTGATCATCATTACGACAAAAACCGGGGTGCGACAACAACCTCAAATTAACTTCAACCTCAATATGGGCGTATCTACGCCGTCTTTCCTGAGGGAGGTGTATGATGAGGAGGAATACCTGGATATGCATGCCATTTGGTCCAGTTACAATTTACCCCGCGATGAACAAGGGTTTTATGCACGACCCGATCAGTTGCCTTCAGGGGTATCCCTCGATCAATGGATGGGGTACACCAATGCCTCCGGGGATCCCATGAATGTATGGTTGGCACGAATAGGCTTGTACCAAACGGAGATCAATAACTTCAATGCGGGCAATGTCATCAATTGGGAAGACGAAATTTTTCAGACCGGCCTACGTCAGGATTATCAATTGAGTATCTCCGGGGGGTCGGAAAGGATGAAATATTACCTGTCAGGTAATTATACCAACAACGAAGGTTTTGTGAAAGGCGAAGGATATGAGAGTATTCGTGCCAGATTGAATATCGAAAATCAGGTAGCCGATTTTCTGACCATCGGTATCAATACACAGTTTGCCAACCGCGATGAAAGCAGTATTCCCGCGCAGTGGATGGCTTATAGGTGGGGTTCCCCCTATGCCTCCAAATACGAAGAAGATGGTACCACTCTTAAGTATTTAACTTACGACTACAACCTGAGTCGAAATCCATTTTACGAGGGGGCTTACACCAATCGTTTTTGGAAATACAACGATCTGGATAGCAGAATCTACGGCATAGTCGATCTGCCCTTAGATATAAAATACCAGATCAATTATGTCAACAACCTGAGAACTTCGAGGTTTTATAACCATGTATCCTCTCTGAGTGAAGAAAATACGAGCGACGGGGAAGCTACCAGGATCAACCGAACGACATACACCTGGATCATCGATAACATTCTATCCTGGAATAAAAACTGGGGTTCACATGACATTGGTGTGACTTTTATGGCTAATTCGGAAAGGAGAAGGTACTGGAATGATGAAATGTCCAACTCTGGATTTACACCGACAGATATACTCGGCTACAATGCCATTGGCCTCGGATTAAGTCCCCGCCTGGCCAGCGATGACGGAACTCATACCAGGGATGCTTTGCTAGGTCGTATTAACTATTCTTACGATTACAAATACTACCTGACGGTGGCTACCCGACGGGATGGTTATTCTGCATTCGGGCAGGCCAATCCAAGAGCCACCTTTCCCACCCTGGCTGTCGCCTGGGCGATTTCGGAAGAAGATTTCTTCGATAACAATGTTTTCGATTTTCTCAAACTAAGACTTTCCTGGGGTGCCAATGGTAATTCATCGATCGGGACGTATTCAGCTCTGGCTGTGATGGAGGATCGAAGATTCCTGTATTCCATCGATGGCAATGCGGTTCAAACTACCGAACTTCGCCTTGCTCGCATGGCTAATAATGCCCTCCAATGGGAGAAAACGACTTCGGTGAATGCCGGACTTGATTTTGGCATCGTAAACAATACCCTTAGCGGGGCACTCGAAGTGTATAATTCCATTACTTCCGGGTTGTTAGTCAACCGACAACTGCCCTCCGTAACTGGTTATGGTTCGGTGGCAGCGAATCTCGGTGAAATCGAGAACCGAGGGGTGGAACTTACCTTGCGTTCCTTGAATCTCCAGTCCGCCAACGGATTGATCTGGAAGAGCGATTTCAACCTAGCACTGAATAGAAACAAAATTGTAAGCCTCTACGGTGATCTTGTGGATGTTATCGATGAAAATGGTAATATCATAGGAGAGGAAGAAGCATCGGATCCTGGCAATGGATGGTTCATCGGCGAATCGATCGATATCATTTGGGATTACGACTCGGATGGCATTTGGCAACAGGCGGAAAGAGAACAGGCTGATGCGTATGGTGGATTTTTTCCTGGCCAATTCAAAAACGTTGATGTCAATGGGGATGGGCAATACGATTCGGAAGACCGTCAATTTCTGGGCCATTCCACGCCCCAATTCAGATGGAATCTCTCCAATGAATTTAAATATAAAAATGCTTCGCTTTCATTTTCCATATACGGACAGCATGGTCATATCGCGAATTTTACAGATTATGCCGGAACAGGGCTTTTCGAAACTGGGAATGGCTATAAAATGCCTTATTGGACACCGGAAAATAACAGCAATAAGTATCCGGGCATGCGTGGTGCAGGTGGCACCAATTATCTGGG
Organism: uncultured Bacteroidota bacterium; assembly: GCA_937876435.1. Taxonomy (GTDB): domain Bacteria; phylum Bacteroidota; class Bacteroidia; order Chitinophagales; family Saprospiraceae; genus Membranihabitans. Next base: position 4,681 of record CALEIL010000508.1, on the reverse strand, counting down.
TCTGGATTTTGTTCGCCTGAACAATATAACGTTGGGCTATAAATTTTCACCCCAGCGGATCAACCGTTTGGGCATTCGCTCACTGAATGTTTTCACGAACGTATACAATGTAGCAATGTGGACCAAATGGCCGGGCTGGGATCCCGAGAACATCGAAGGCCCTTCTCCCCGGTATTATAATTTGGGAATCAATATTGGTTTGTAACGATAACCTCCAAAAAACTCAAAAAAATGAAAAATAGCAATATATTCAACCGATCGGCACTTCTTACCCTAATCTTCTCCATTCTGCTTGTTTCGGGTTGTAAGGAAGAATTCTTGAAACCCGAACCCCTCTCGTTTTTTTCACCTGAAAATGCCCTCGTGGATAAAGAAGGTATGGAATCCCTGCTGACCACAAATGAGCATCTCATGCGAAGGGAATACACCATCCCACAGTTGAGGGTGGAAGTGATGATGTCAGACATAGGAGCTTGTGCGGGATGTTCGCTGGCTGATTTTGCCCAAAATCTATACCCTTCATCCGGGGTGCTGAGCAATGCCTGGTACAACGTGCAACAATGGTGGGAGGAATGGTACAATGTCATAAAGTATTCCAACACAGTCCTATCCAGGGTCAATAGCATTGAACTGGCCGAACAGGAAAGAAATGAGCTAATCGCGAAAGCAATATTCTACCGATCCCGAGCGTATTACCGACTAACTCATCAATACGGTGATGTACCCCTGGTTCTTGAAGAAGTGGTGTCACCCCGGCTCGATTTTTATACTTTTGAAAGGGAGAGTATTCTGCGCAAAATGAAACAGGATATGGATCAGTATGTGGAATCCCTACCGCTCACCGCTCCTATGGGTACCGTCAACAGAGGAGCAGGTTATCATCTCCTGACCAAGATCAACCTGGCTTTGGGAGAATTTCAGGATGCTATAACCTCTGCATCCAAAATCATCGATGGAGGGACCTACGCTCTGATGACCGAAAGGTTTGGTGCTTATAAGGATCAGGATAAAATTACGGAAGGATATCGGGCGTATGTGAATGGCGGAGAAGTGGAACTGGACATTATATGGGATCTCCACAGACCGGAGAATATTACATCCCCGGAAAACAGAGAAGTGTTGCTGGCAGTCGTTGATCGACTGAATATCGCCGGAAATGATGATCAAAATGCCCGGCAATGGAATATCCCCTACGAATCCGGCATGAGGAATATGCGGAACAATACCCCCAGATGGGGTGCCGTGGGTGCGATTAAAACCCCTTCCGGAGCGAATGGAGTCATGGCTGTTGATGATGAATTTGGCCAGTATCGTTCATTGGGACATGGGGAAGGTTTCCTGAGACCCAGCCTGTATCTGGCCTATGAAATTTGGGATGACCCCAACGACAAAAGGGGCAAACAACCCAACTGGTGGAAAATGACCGACCTGGTGTTCAACAACACCGCTTTATTGGGAACACCGGATGAAATCTACTACGGACAACATCTTACCGTAGCTGCCAGACCTCCGGGAGTGGATTCGCTTCGAATCTGGTTTCCGTTTTTTAACAAATTCCTAAACGAAGATCCACGGACAGTACCCAATGGGGCCAACCAGGACTGGTATGTGTATCGCGTAGCCGAAACCTATCTTCTCCGTGCAGAAGCCTATTACTGGATGGACGATCTGGCTAAAGCTGCCGATGACATCAATGCAATTCGAACACGAGCCGGGGCAGCACCTGTGACACCTGATCAGGTAAATATCGGGCTCATCCTTGATGAACGGGGAAAAGAGCTATTCAATGAAGAACCACGCAAAAGTGAAATGGTACGGATGTCCTACATCTTTGCCAAAACGGGAAAATCCTATAATGGAAAAACCTATTCAATAAGCGATTTTTCGAACAATAATTTCTGGTACGACCGGACCATAGAGAAGAATGTCCTGTACCGGGAGAACAGGCCAACAGCTGAGGGGCCCAGTTATCGTATTGCGCCCAGAAATGCACTGTGGCCTATCCCCGAAAGCAATATCCTGGCCAATTCACTGGGTCACATCAACCAGACACCCGGCTATGCAGGAAGCGAAACCAATATTAATCCGAAAATTTATCCGGATGATTATGAATAAATTCTAAGATGGATAAAATTTCTTTTTCCCTCTCAATCAGTTGATCAATTCAGTGATATAATTCAGAGGGTATTCCAGTACTCAGTCCCAAAGTCATAGTACGGGGAAACCTATGCGTTTTACCATCACATTCCTTAATACGATGCCTATGAAAAATCTAAGAAATACTGTATACATCTTTCTTGTCATGGTCCTGACCTCCATGATTTCCCTCGCTGGTGAAGTTATTGAATTGGCTACGGCCAGCAACAACGTTATCGTAGTTCTTGTTTCCACTCACGTCTCTGAAGGCGCACCCAGCCAGGAGGTAGCCGACTGGGTCATCAATGGTCAACAACCTGTCCAGGTGGGACGGCACACATATGTATGGTATCAGGAACCAGATATCAATGATATGTACCTGCTACACCATATCTATCTTGAAATGTCCGATCCTCTGGAGAGTGGTGAGAGTTATGAAATTGTAACCTCTGCTTACGGAACCCATACCCTGCATTTTGATGATGAAAAAACGGTATGTGAATCGATCCATGTCAACCAGGTAGGGTATTTCGGAGGTTCTCCTTCGGTACGGTATGCTGTATTGGGCGTGTATATGGGAGATTTGGGTTCAAGACAATTGAATCCCGTCCCTGATTATAATGTATTAGGCCCCGAAGGGGAGATTGTGACCAGTGGAACAGTGGTGTACTGGGGGGATCATACAGGAGGTACCACCGGAGAATACGTTTATCGAATTGACCTGTCCGCAGTACCCCTTGGCGGCCCATATGTAATTTCGGTTGAAGGGTTGGGTGTATCATATCCTTTTGGAGTAGGACCCGAATATGTGAACCAGGCCACCTATGTTCAGGTCAGGGGCTTGTACCATGCACGATGCGGCATTGCGCTGGAAAGCCAACATACCGAATATACCAGGGGTGTATGCCATCCCATCGTGGAAATTACCGAGGCCAATCCACCCACTTCCGGTGATGCTCTGATTACCGACCGGGGACCAGCAAGACCCATTTCAGGAGGGTATCACGATGCGGCGGATTATGACCACAGACATATGCATACCCTCATTCCTGCCTGGATGTTCACACTATATGAAGCTTTCCCGGATGGTTTTGAAGACAATCAATACAATATCCCCGAATCTGGAAATGGCATCCCCGACTGGCTGGATGAAGCTTTGTTCGGGATGAAGGTATGGGAAGAACTTCAGGAAGAGGATGGTGGAATCCGTGCTGGTAAGGAAGCCGAGGGATATCCGCATCAAGGTGTGGACAAAGCAGATACCGACCCCCTGATTTATAAAACCTACCGGCGCTATGGCTATACCACTGCTATGGGGGCAGGCTTGTTTGCCCATGCTTCGAGGTTGCTGGCCCCCTTTGATGCAGACCGATCAACAGCATTGTTGGATAAGGCAGAAGCGGCCTGGAATTATCTTTTGGATCATGAAGGTATTGATCCTTTTATTGCGAGTGCCCCGGTAGGTACCAGGATGTATGCTACATTGCAATTGTATCTGGCTACCGAAAATCAGGACTATCATGATCAGTTTGTCACCTATGCCAACTCCTGGATAAGCTCTGGGGATGGATATCTCGGGGGTGTTTTGGGGAATGTGTCGGGACCTGCGTTTTTTAGCTATCTGATCACTGATCTCCCCGCCATTGCAAGTTTAAAGAATACTTTGACACAGCGGATTTCAAGCCGGGCGAATGTTTGGCTTGGACGGCTGTCCTCTCAACCCTACCCCATTGTTACCATTCCTAATTACAGTTGGGGTTCGGCAACCGCACAAGGTCGATATGCTGAACCCCTCATTTATATGTACCGCCTGACCCAGGATAACCAATACCTGGATGGGGTGAGCGAGATGTATAATTATGCACTTGGGCTCAATCCGCTCAACCGTTCGTTTACCACTGGTCTGGGTGTACGAACGCCTTCATGCACACGAAGCCACGATTCCTACTGGTTTTACAAGGATGGTCAGGGGGATATTCCCGGGATCAATGTGTATGGGATCATCACCGAGGAAGCCACCAACCGTCGGGAAATACAGAACCAGATATATCCGGATTGGTATTCCCTTCCCCGGGAAAAACGATTTTCTGATGGGTGGAATATGCTTCGTTCCAATGAATGGACCGTAACCGAAACCATTTCTCAGAATGCCATCATGTATGGATTCCTCAGTGCGGTGGGGGGAGGTGACTTCCTTTCCAGACCACAGACTCCTTTCAATTTGGAGGCTGAGGCCATATCCGACCATGATATTCGGCTGAGCTGGTCCGACGTGCCCCAAAATGCCAGCCACTACAAAATCGAACGAAAAATAGGGGAAAACTACAAAGAGATTGCTATTGTGCCCGGCGATGTCCGGCAATATCTGGATGTAGGATTGGTAACGGATATGGACTATACCTATCACATCAGAGCTTATAACGCAGGCGGTCATTCCCTGTTTACGGATGAAGTGACAGCTGTAGCACACTATGTGGCTCCAACTGTAGAGGAACTGATCAATGATTTGATCGATCTCATAGACACCGAATATGCAGGATCCTTG
>CALEIL010000507.1 GCA_937876435.1 uncultured Bacteroidota bacterium | reverse complement strand
AGTACAAAATTGGACGAAACCACCTGAGGGTTATTGGGACTCGTGTTGACTTCTTGCAATTTATGACTTAGTTCGTCAAAACTCTGGTCGATTTCCTGCCCTGGTATTTCATCTACGTGTACCGGAAGACCACGGATCATAGCCCTGGCATCCTCCAGGATTTCCAGATCCTCGGGATGTTCTTCCATCCAGGACGACCAATAGGCTTCGTGCTCACCTTCTTCCACCCATGGTTTCAACCGGAAATTTTTCAATAAGCTTTCCAACAAATGATTGTTTGGCTCCATATTTTGTATCTGCAATTTGTATGTATAAGGGAAACAGGATATGATTTATACTCACTCCAGGGAGAATATTTTAAAAATAATTGAAAATGGTGTGATTCCTAGGGCATCACTCAACGGATACCGTCGGGATAAACGGACCTTATTTTCCGGAAGGCTCGTTGGAGATTATTCAATACGGATTGGTAATTAATGTCCAGGATCTCTGCAATTTCCTGATAAGATTTCTCTTCGTAATAGTGGAGCCACACTATTTCTCTCTGCCGGTCGGATAAGGAATTTAATATATCCAGTACCTTATTTTTGTGGTGTGCGGTCTCTTCTTCCTGAATCCACAAATCCTCATGCGAATACTGGATGAAACCCGTTCCCATCTTCTCTGGTACTGTGTAATCAACGAGGTTCAGTACCTGAATATTCCGCAATAAAGCCCTGCGAAAAGACTTGACAACGTATGCATCGGGGGCGGGGTGCCCGGTCAGGTCGGTATTGTTTTCAAAAAATCGTAAAAACAGGGACTGAATGACATCCTTGACCAATGGGCGATCACCCACCAGTTTGACCCCATATCGCAACAGCACGGGATAATTGTTGTAGTACAACTGCTTCAAAAATGCCTTTGTACGATTTTGTGGCATACCGTCCTGAATTCGATCAATATTATGAAGGTCAAAAGTTTAATAAAAATAGAGGCAATCGGGTTTCGACTCTAATAATATTGGGCTAATTTCCGATACTATTTCAGCCAATTATTTCTAAAAAGTAAAATAGCCGGAGGGGAGAATTCATAATATTTCGTTCATGGGCCGGGGTCTTATCCGATTATCTTACGATTTTCACGTCTTTGAACATATAGTGGTTATCGCTGACTCTCAGTGGTTTTCCACTAGCTGTAGTTATGTTTTTAAGGATGACCTGTTGAGTTTTTACATAAGGATACTTTTCTTCGTAGGAGTCATCGGCCATATTGGAATTAAAATTGGAAAAAACAGCTACCCCCTGATAATCTTCAGGATGATTGGAGTCATCTATCACAAGATTTTCGATGAGGATTGTTTCGGGCATATAACACGTATATCCAAAATCATGCTGACCCGAATACGAACCACCTATCAGATTGGCGGAGACAGACGCCCCGTTTGAAGGCACGAAGGTACAATTCCTGATTATCAAATCTCCCTGCCAGGTACTCCCGTAATCGGATCTCAGGTTGATCATAGTGCGTCCCCGAATTGTACTGTTTTCTATGGTAAACGTTCCACTCCCTATGGCATTGATGCCCATATGTCCCAGCGTTGAATTGCGGATGGTGGCATTGGCCACTCCCTTGTGGGCGTCAAATCGCGAAAAAACGCACCGGTCGTACAGAAGATTTTTGCTGTAATTGGATCCAATGATCCCCCAATAGGTCCGGTCATTGATATCATTGGTCTGGTGGCAATTTATAAAGGACACATTGATTGCCTTGCCGACAGAAATATCATAACTCCCCATCGAAACCGGTTTTCCGGCCGAACCAATCGTTTGGTAAGTTTTGTGGCCCGTCAAAATGGTATTTTTCACGGTCACGTACGCGCATGAGCTGACCGTGATAAACCCACCGTAAGGGGCACCCTGGTCTCCTTCACCCGTAATCACATGCTTCAGACTATCTACCACCACATTGGACCGGGTGATGGCAATATTCCGGCTATAATAGGTGTATTTTGATTCGGCCTGATTGGCAATGGTGGTAAAGTGACCGCCGGTAATCGTAAGCGTCTTTTCATCGATGGGCCTGGCTGAGATTTCGGTGATCTGGTCAAAGTCCCAAACAATGGGGGCATCCATATCCACATTTCCGTTTTTATCCACGGCAAAAATATCGGTTTGGGAGGACCCGTTGTTTTGATTGAGGCCATACCGGATATAATGTTTTACGTGAGAATTGGTAACCGAAATGAGACACGGGCCCGGTAGTGATACGTCAATTTTTTGTTGATTCCGCTTGAGTGAAGTGATCGACTCGATTTCAAAGGGTTCGAGATTGGAACTCACCAGAAACACGGAAGCATTCCGATTGTCCACATTCCTGTCGTCGATGATAAAGGAAGCGTTTCCAAAATCGGTATTGGTTTGAATTAGGGCGGTCCGGTCTTTGCCTCCTATATAATAGGTTGCTCCCTCATCTGCTTCCACCTCGAGCCCGTGCTTATTGGCGTATTCATGAGCTGCGACAATGGCATCGATATCGTCCGTGACGCCATCACCCAGAGCTCCAAAATCTCTGTAATGAACCTTTTTCTTTTCCTTAACCGGCCGTGATTCGTTACCTGAAATATCCACTTTGAGGCGTCCGATTTCATTGGGATTCGATCTGGATTTTTGCCTGACATTGACCGTTCCCCTATCTTGAAGAGCTTGATTTTGGGCTGTAGTTAATGTGATCCCACACATCAGGAAAACTATTCCAAGTAAATATTTCATTGATAATCTGATTATAACGTATCTATATTGCTTCATGTCCCGATCCGGAGAATCCAGGTGTATAATTGTCTAATATAGGCATGATTTTTATAAAAATCGATCGAGGATCTTAATTTGTGCCTCTACCATGTATTGATTGAAGTTCGCGGGGCTCTCGCTAAAAGTACGGTTGGACAATCCCAGTTCGTCGATGGCGTTTTCATAGAAAGGCGCCAGATGCTCCGGGCAACACAATATAAATTGAGTATTTTCCTGTTTTCTCAGATCTTTCAGTTCATATCCTATCAACAACCCACTCATATAGTGGTAGTTATCCTCAGGGGAGATTTTTGCAAATAAATCGTTCGTTCGTACGCTGAACAGGGATTGTAATAACGGTTTTTGGTCCGAGTATCGAACTCCTTGTCTGAAAAACCTCCAACCTACCTCATTGGCCGGTTGGTTTGATCTCACAACGGACTGTCTGAGCAATCCGTTGGTACTCAGTAGTTGAAATAGTTCACCCGTCAGGGATGTAGTGAAATCAATTACTTGATTGTGTCGGATAAAGACGTGTTTGGAATGTGTCCCCGGTAACAATATGACAACCTGAGAAAAGGTCTTTTCAAATTTCCGGACGATGGGTTCCAGACCGATCAGTTGAACCTCTTCCCCTCGCATCACATCTGTTTCAGTGCGGAGCCCTGAAACCAGGATAATTTCTCTGCCGTCCACAGCCCGAAACCTGTCGGTGAATATCCCTTTCCCATCAAGACCAAATGGGACCGTCGCGTAGGGCAATTCTTTCATACCGATTGAGGAGGAAGCCATTCCCGAAATGACGACTGGAATTTGTGAAAGATTCAAATCGGTCATTTGGGACAGGATAGCGATATGCTTCCGAATCAGATCGTAGAAATGAGCGATCCTTTCTTCAGGATTCTTCGAATCAGTCTTTTTCCATTCATCGTAGATTACCGAAGCGCCTTCATAGGTGGATATCCGATTTACAACACGCCTTGTATTCCGATCCACCAATTGCAACCGGAAGGAAGAAGTTCCCCAATCGCAACATAAAATAAATTGCTCGCTCGAATTCAAAGATTTGAAATTTGTCACCTTACCACCACAGCTGTACCACTGGCCGAAACCATCAGCATGCCATTGGATCCACCGAGTACCTCGTAATCCAGGTCTATCCCGACCACAGCGTTTGCTCCGAGTTCCAGTGCCCATTGTTCGAGTTCATCCAGCGCGATTTCCCTGGCCCGTTGCAATTCTCTTTCGTAGGTGGCTGACCGTCCTCCTACCAGATCGCGGATACCTGCGAATAAATCTTTGAAAGCGTTAGCCCCCATGATCGCTTCACCCGTCACTATCCCACGGTATTCAGTAATTTGTTTGCCATCGATACTTGGCGTTGTGGTCATGATCATTTTTTCCGGTTTGATTTTTTTGAAATTACTTCCGAAATATACGATTTTTCTTTTTTGAATCTGTCCTGATAAATTACCCTCTCAGAATAAACAGCTTCATATATACTGGAATCAGAGCAATAGAAACGGCCCCAAATATCCCCACACTAAAAAAATTCAGAGTCTGCCATTCGTTGACCCGATCAGAAAGTTCGGCCGGAGCTAAAGCGTTCTACGCTGCGATTTAAAATTCAATAATATTGGGAGCAAAATAGACGATAAAGAGGGATTGGCCTATATTAAGATTTAATCCTCCAAATAATTTTTTAAAAATTTTCTACTTGCCGGATATTACGTCCAGAACCTCCACCCAGATGCACCAGAAAATGAATTCATATCTGGCTGATAGCATCGGGGCATCAATCTGAGACCAGCAATATGATTTCTTCCCGTATTTTCGTTCTGGAACTCCGAAATCTGTTGGACCGAAAAAATCATGGGTGAGTCCGAGGCAATATTCCAGTGAAGAAGAGACAGGCACAAGTGGATTGAGAAATTCTCCTTACTTTGTCGTCTTCCCGCCCATCTCTGTGAAAACCTTGTCGATCGGTTCCCAAAGTTCAATTTTGTTGCCATCCGCATCCATAATATGGACAAACTTTCCATAGTCGAATGATTCAATATCATCCAGGATCGTGACCCCTTCATTTCTGAGATTGGCCACGAGTTTTTCAATATTCTGAACCCGGTAATTGATCATAAAATCCTTCCCTGAAGGGGCAAAATATTCATCACCCTGTCTGAATGGACTCCACTGCAGATAATTGATCTCCTCAGGTCGGTGGGCGTTCCTGAATTCAAAGCTCGAGCCATATTGATTGACCTCGAGTCCCAAATGTTGGGCGTACCATTCCTTCGTCCTCTCCGGATTATCGGAGTAAAAGAAAATACCCCCGATCCCAGTGACTCTGGCTGGAGTATCAGATGAAGCATTGGAATGATCAGATTTTTTACCTTGATTTGTCATGATGCCCGATTTGAATTTGTACGGTACAACTTACAAAAAATATCATTCTATAGATCAATATTCGTGTGAAGAAAAGCTTATTTAATGCTTTTGAATTGCAATCCTGCTTTTTGGAGTTCTCTGTTCATGATGGGAATCGATGTCTTACCAATCCCGTGAAGTTTCAGAACGTCCTTTTCAGTATATTCCGACAGACGCAGTGGAGAAGATATTCCTTCCCGTTCCAACGCTCTCCTGGCCGGAGCAGAAAATAATGCCAGAAAACCCACTCCTGTTTTATTGGTGGATTCGCAAACAGGACAAACCGGACAGTCGCTACTCTT
>CALEIL010000506.1 GCA_937876435.1 uncultured Bacteroidota bacterium | reverse complement strand
CTTGATCTGACTCAAAATATCCTCGAATGTTTCTTAAATCTTTATCCTGACAGAGCACTAGTTTGACAGAATAGCAGGCATGGAAACATGGGTGGAGCGATCCTGGTGAAATAAATCTCAGATTAAACGGAAAAATCTTTTGCGAGACTGATCCTATTGAAAGAGGCTTTTAACGAAATCTCCAATATAAAAGCCCTGCGCGAGTCGGCCATCTTTAAAATCGGACAGAGACTTTTAAAAGTATTCACTCATTTTTCGTCGGAGAAATGCCACGCTTCTTTCCAGTTGATCAAAGCCATCTACCCCGTCTTCGATGCTTATCCAGCCATCAAAACCTTTACTGACTAACTCGGTAAATATAGCATCGTAGTCATTGAGTCCCTGACCGATCTCACCGTGACTCAGACGCCGTGCGTAACCCTGAGCACCGCCTTCTTCTTTTCTGAGATCTTCGATGGTTCCTTCTTTCAGATACCGGTCACTGGCGTGCATGGTCACAACCCGGTCAGACACCTTTCGCAACAATTCCAGAGGATCTTCCCCCGCAAGATAGGTATTGCTGGGATCATAATTAACGCCGAAATTGGGATGGTCAATCCGACTGACGAGTTCGCAAAAGATATCCATTTTTTGAGCAAATTCCGGATAGGTCCAGAAATCGTCTTTGTAGTGATTTTCGATGATAAGGGTCACATCGCGCTCGCTGGCGTAGGGAAGACATTCTTCGATGCTTTCAACCGCCAGGGAGATCCCTTCTTCCACCGTCAGTTCCGGCCGGTATTGACCGGACAACACCCGGCAATACGATCCGCCCAATTCCTGGATCATATCGATCCATTCTTTTTGTTTGCGGATTTCATTCTCTCTGAAATCCCTGTCCGGATGAGTAAAATCAGGTGAACAACACAGCATAGGAATTTCCAATCCCTTATCTTCCACCTGTTGGCGAAATCCGGCCCAATTGTTCCGGTCCGCCATTTCAAGAAAACCTGCGTACCATTCCAGTCCGTCAATATCCAGCGTAGATGCCAAATCGATCCATTCTGAAATCTTCATCGATCCGTCCTTGCAAAGGGCGGTCATATAGGCTTTGGGAAATGCTGCTAATTTTGCCATATTGTAGTTATGAGTTATAAGTTATGAGTACGTGAGAATTTTGGTAGAATTCATTTGTTTTTATGGGTATTTATCTTAGTTGAAATTATGATTGAAGCCAACATTTTCTGTATTTCATTACATTCTCCATATAATCTATTTTCATAATCTGTCCACATTCCAGATGTTGTATGTAATTCAAGCGAGTAAGCTGTTTCGTTAGCTTCCTTTTGAGCTATTGCCATTTTATGAATAAAATCGGCACGACTTTCTGCGTGTTCAGCTTCCCGAATCAATGCACCTATGCTGGTGCCGCTTCTCAAAAGTTGAATGCTTACCACTTATAGCTCACAACTCTATTTCGGAAAATTTCTTCCTATCATAGGAAATTGCTCGAGTTCTACAACCTGTCCTGTAATGGGACCCGCTTCATCGGAAATCCAGTATATGACCGCGTTAGCGATTTCTTCAGGTAAGATGATCCGTCCGGAAGGGGCGTACATGACCGGAAGTTCCTGGTACCAGGTCTCAGACAACCCGTGAGATTTTTTTCGTTCAATTTCTTTTTCAGTCAGGATCCAACCCGGATTGATCTGATTGACCCTGACCCCGTTCTCCCGAAACAGAACATCGCCCAGATTTCGGGTCATCGTCATCATAGCTCCCTTGCTCATGCTGTATGCCAGAAGATTGGGCTCGCCGCTCCACGCGTTGACAGAACCGATATTGAGAACAGCACCATTGGATCGTGTGAGAGCGTCCAATCCTTCTCTGATCAACAGAAAAGGGGTAAATGTGTTAACCTGGAACACTTCATCGAGAACAGATTTGTCGGTGGTTGTGATATTGGAGGAAGCGACGTAAGCTGCATTATTTACGATGACATCCAGTTGTCCGTAGTGTTCCAGGGTTTTATGAATAATCCGGCTGGCACTGTTTGCGTCAGCCAGGTCATCGAGTATCAGGAAAGCGTTTTCACTCCCCAGGCTATCCACTACTTCCCGACCCTGCGTGGCTTCCCGACCGTGGACGACTACCCGGGCACCTTCGCTTACACATTTCCGGGCAATCGCCTTCCCGATTCCTGTGGTACTTCCTGTAATCAGTACTATTTTATCTTTAAGTCGCATAGTGGTCATTATTGTTTGAGTACGCTTTTGACTACCTCTCCATGATGCATTTTATTGAATGCTTCTTCCCAATCCTCCAGAGCCCATACACCACCGATAATATGTGAAACATCAAGCTGCCCATTGGACATCAGAGCGATGACCCTTTCCCATATTGGCCAATTGTGGCTAAAACTACCCTGTAAGGTTGCATTCTTCTGCACCAGTGGATCCAATGAAAAATTGAGCGGATCCTTACCCCAACCTACTTTGGAAATATGACCAGCAGGACGAATCAGGTCAATGGCCATTTTCAATGTTGCGCTTACACCAGCCGCATCGATAATACAATCGGCTCCCATACCATCCCTTTCCATCGCCCAATCCCTGGGATTACCTACTATGGATTGAACTCCATAATTCTCTGCCACCTTCAGCCGGGATCTGTCTGCTTCCAGACCAACGATGGCTACATCACCTCCGCAAAGCTGGGCCATCGCGGCGCACAATATACCGATCGTTCCAGGACCTATGACCAGAACACGGTCACCTGGTTTGATTTTACCGTTTTCAACGACAGCATTATAAGCGACACAACACGGTTCAGTAAGGCAGGCGTGTTCAAATGGCACATGATCCGGAACTCGATGAAGACATCTTGCGGGTACCCTGACATAATGCGTCATGGCACCGTTGACTCCGTATCCAAAGCCTTTACGACCGGGATCCAGGTTATACAGCCCTCTTTTGGACATTGGATTCTCAGGATTGATGACAGCAGCCGTTTCACTTACGACGCGGTCTCCGGTCTTCCAATTTGATACCCTTTCTCCTACAGCGGCGATGATTCCTCCAAACTCGTGTCCGAGAACTACCGGATAGTTGACCGGCCAACTGTGATCAGCCGTCCACTGATGTAGGTCGCTACCGCATACTCCCACATTGACCATCTCAAGTAAGACATCCTCCGGCCCGATTTCGGGGGTCGGAATTTCCCTTATTTCCACGGAACCCCTTTCAGGAGCATAATTCACTACAGCAGGTTTCATATAATTATTGGTTTAAATTTCTTTGTTCAATGATTTTTTGAGCTTTGTACTTCAATGATAGTCATTTTCAATATTGTTCTGTCAACAGCTAACAGTCCGACTGCGGGAACCGGGGTATATTCTCCCCATCACGCCCAAACGGACAAATCCCCTGACATTCAGTACCTATCACATACTATAGGAATGTATTCTATCACATATCATCCGAAGAGATTCTTCCAAATTGCCATCAGCGGTCTTGAATGCATCAGCATCAATGGTCAGTGGCGCGCCCAAAACGACCAGCGGTGCTCCGTATTCAGGGCATTGGATGGCTTGTTCCAGGGTGAGTCCGCCCACAGCCTGAACGGGAATGGATACCGCTTCGACCACCTCACGCAATTGATCCAGGGGATTGGGCATCCGAAGTCCTCTGGCGGCTATTCCTCTTCTTTCATCGTATCCTATATGGTGGATGACATAGTCACATCCGAGATCTTCCAATCTCCGGGCACCTGCAATCATATCAGGACAGCCCAGGTTATCCCCCATGACTTCCACTCCAAAATCTTTCCCTGCCTGTACCACGCATTTGATGGTCTCTTCATGTGCGCGAGCCATGACCACCACGTGGGTGGCACCAGCTTTGGCCATCATTTCTGCTTCCAGGTAGCCTCCGTCCATGGTTTTCAGATCGGCCACGATGGGAGTGTCCGGAAATGCCTCTCTGAGTTTGCGTACTCCGTGCAACCCCTCTGCCAGGATCAAAGGAGTGCCGGCTTCAAGCCAGTCAATTCCAGCCCGCATGGCCATAGCCGCAGTCTCGAGGGCTTCTTCGATGTTGGTCAGGTCTAATGATATCTGAACTATTGGTTTCATGTTTTTTATTTTATGCAGCAAAGATGGCTGATTCCATTTCAAAACCATAGAGGTATTTTTACCTAAACTAATATTATTTTGTTCTAATGTGAAGTTTATATCTCAGGTCAAGAGTACCCGGATCGATAGAGCGATAAAAAAAGTAAGAAATATTTGGGTCAATCGGGTAAATATTATTATTTTTGATAATATATTCGGTAGGTATTAGATTGGTTCATCAATGGAAGATGAAAAACCGGCGAATTTCGTCTTGAAATTCGCGGACTACCCGGAGAATTTTCGGGTATTTCCAATGTATTAACGTAGTTTTTCAGGAATCAATCAACCCAGCTAATTAACCTCGATGAAAAGTTGAAAAGTTTCGAATATATCAAATTGAAAGCAAATGGAAGTCTTGGAACGACAGTCACACACAGAACCCAAAACAGAAATAATGGATCATTACACACTGGCCATGAAGGACGCCGATATTTATCAAAAAGAATATCTGGTGCTCAACAAAGTGAATCTAAAAATCTACCCGGGTGAATTTATTTTCCTGATTGGAAAGACAGGATCCGGTAAATCTTCGCTTCTGAAAACCATTTATGGAGCCATCCCACTTCAGAAAGGCGAGGCAGAAGTAGCCGGTTTCAATCTCAAATCGATACGACGAAACCAATTACCTTTAATGCGTCGTAAACTCGGGATGATATTCCAGGATTTTCTGTTACTGGAAGATCGGACCGTGTATGACAATCTGGCATTTGTTCTCAGAGCGACCGGCTGGAAGGATACTAACGAGATCGACCGGAAAATAAACCAATCTCTCCAGGAAGTGGGTATGAAATACCAGGCACATAAAATGCCACATCAGTTATCCGGGGGTGAAAAACAGAGACTCGCCATTTCCCGGGCACTGATCAATAGTCCGGAACTGATCATCGCCGACGAGGCCACGGGGAACCTGGATCCGGATACTTCTCTGGAAATCCTCCAGTTGATCCTAAACCTGCAAAAGACGCACAATACTTCGGTTTTGTTTGCTACTCACGACTATACTCTGATCGAGAAAAAATACGACTCCAGGGTGCTGAAATGTGAGAAAGGGCAAATCGTAGAATTGTGATGAACGATCATTATTCCCACAAAATCAAAATTAAAATCCTATGCAGTTGATCATTGGGCTATACGTCTTATCGGTAACCTATTTTCTGGTAGTCAAGAACAACCAAAAACTTTCTTCCTGATTGGTTAATAATTTGTTATTTTAGACTTTGATTAGACTTTACTGTCGGGCTAATCCATCTTAAGGGAAAATAACTCTTATGATAAATATCCGCTATGTCACTATATTTTTCGTATTAATCATATGGGCAGCTCCTTCTGCAGGGCAAAATAATGTTACCAACTTGAATTGGAACCAAACCTATACGTCAGAATTCAAACAGATCGAAGACCTGGAAAAACGAGGTCAAAACAGATCTGCCTACACCAAAGCCGCCGAACTGCTGGATAGGGCAATTTCTGAACGCAGCATCCCCGGAATCATCGGCTCGATCGATCCCCTGATCCGCAATATGTACCACGTTGATGATGACGCTCTGACCAGTTTGCTGGAAAAAATAGCCACCCTGCAATCCTCCCATCCAGTGGTGAATGCGGTGGTCAATAGTTATCTGGCGGAATTGCTGACAGGATATCTCGAAAGAAACCGATATAGGATTAGTCAGGTAACGGAAGGGAATCCACTTCCATGGTCGAACGTTAACAGATGGTCCGCTTCCCAGATAGAAGCCACGATCGACAGCCTGTATACAAAGAGCGTCCAACCAGAAGAGTTGAAGGAGATTTCTTCCAATAAATTGGTTTCGGTCATGGACCAGAACGACACTGAGATCGGCTGGGAATTGCGACCAAGGCTCTATGATTTACTGCAGGAAAGACTAATTAACTACCTTCAAAACAACCGATTACACTGGTATCCGTCCAGACAGAATCCAGATCAGACCCTGGCAGATCTCTTACTGAAGGAGGATCTCTCCGACTATTTGGAAAATCAGGATCCGACACAGCGTTTCTATTCCATTTTCCAGGCATATGATCAATGGGAAAACTCTTTGATCGAACCTGACTTCACGGAAGCCTATATCGAGGTCGTCCAAAAGAGGATAAGCTATACCAACAATCTTCTCGGTGAGAAGTATATACAGCAATCCATTCCTGTTCTCCAGTCAATTATAGAGAAATTCCCTTCAGCCCCCAACCGGTTGGTTCTGGACCATGAAATAGCATCCGTCTATTTCCAGAAAGGTGATTATGTACGGGCTCTTCTGACATTGAATTCCGCTTTCAAACAAAAACCCCCAAAAGCTTATCCACATACCATCGCCCGGATGAACGAGATGATAAAGTCAATCAAGGCTCCCGAACTATACATTCAGGTGGAGGATGCTTATACGTCTGATGAAACGCCTCTCGTTTCGATCCAATTTCGGAATCTGGATAAAGTGCGGTTGGAATTGTATCCCATCACCGAAAAAGATTTTGTGGAATTGCGATTTTTGAATAGCAGACTGGAAAAAGATGATTTTAAATTAATTCAAAATAAAAAACCGACCTGGCAAAAAACTGTCAAATTTCCTAAAACTACGGATTTCCAAAGTCATAGGACTGAAGCTGCGATTGACAGCAAAAAGACCAGGGGAACTTATGCTCTCCGATATTGGTACAAGAAAGATAACGTCGACATCTCGGGACTCGTTCTATTTCAGATCTCAGATCTCACCCTTATCAATGCCTCCGATAACTCCGGACAAAAGTTGTACGTAATCGACCGGGAAACAGGAAGCATGATCAAGGGAGCCAAAGTAGAGGCCATCAGTTTCACAAGAAATCATTTGTTCCAAAACAAAGAAACGAGATTGATCCTTGAGGACTCACCTGGTTCATATATCCTTCCGGACAAGCTACAGAACGTATACTATAAAGTGACCAGTGGAAAGGATACGTACATTTCTCCCATGACCTATCATAGAAATATTCGCGAATATCCGGTTGGACCACAACAGAAGACGACTTTACTAACCGATCGATCCATCTATAAGCCCGGTCAAACCATTCATTTCAAGGCTTTGCTCACTTTATCTGGAAGATTGGATTCGGAAATCGTGAAAGGTCAGAAAATCGATATCACATTACGCAATGCCAACGGAAAGGAGGTTTGGGCCAAAAGTTTGACAACAGACGAATGGGGAACCGTGACGGGTGCTGTCCCTATCCCGATGTCTGGCCTCAAAGGGAATTGGTCCCTACAGGCATCCCCTTCGGGATATGCCAGATTGCTGGTAGAAGAATATCAAAGACCCAATTTCGAACTAATTGTGCCGGACTCGGCTATCTCACGTGGGGACAGTCTGATTCAGATTTCTGGAGAAGCGCGTACTTATCATGGATTTCCTGTACAAAATGGCCAGGGCGAGGTTCGTGTGCAATTGCAACAACGCCACTGGTTTTACCGGGCACCTGCATTGGAATCCGAAGTGATTTATTCGGGAAGTTTTGAAACGAATGAGGATGGTACTTTTTCTATTTCGTGGGAGGGCATAGATCCATCTGCATCCAAATTTCGTTACGGCTCGTTTTATTTTTATTCGATCCATCTCAGCGTCCAGGCTGCTTCGGGAGAGATCCGGGAAACAACAAAAGAGATCCCTCTTGATCCGGAGAAGAAGCAAATTCAAATCGATTTTCCAACTTTTCAGGTTTTGAAGGAAATATCACCAGTTCGATTTTCGGTGAAAAACGCTTTGGGAAATGCGGACAGTATGGAGGTAAAAGTAAAACTGGACCGTCTGGCAGCACCGAATAAATACAAGGTTGACCGTCTCTGGGAATTGCCGGATAAACCATTTTTGGATCGATCTCAGTTCGAAAACAAGATGGGTCACATATTTTATGACCACGGGTCATCAATGGATAAATGGGCAGTCGAGAAATCCCTCAAATCCTGGACTCTCCGGATCGCGGACAATGATACTCTCGATATCAAAAGCATC
>CALEIL010000505.1 GCA_937876435.1 uncultured Bacteroidota bacterium | reverse complement strand
CTATCAACTATCCACTGTCAACTATCCACTGTCAACTATCAACTATCCACTATCCATTGTCAACTAACTCTACGGTTGAGAATCGATCAAATCATTGATAATCCACAGCGCTTCGTTGATATAAACGTCCTTTTGGATGTTGTCCATTTCCTCCTGATTCCCGGCAATAAGCGAGGAGTCTATCTGAATATCTTTCAGATCCTCCTGAAAATTTCTGACTTTCAGCTGTTCATTGACCTGATCCAGGTTTTCAAACTTATCCGAACGCTCCTTCCGGTTTTTCTCCAATAATTTGAGTTCTTCCAGATCAAGCGGAGTGATGCTTTCGTTGCGGATATCCTGCAGATATTTCGCGTATTGCTCAATCCTGGAAAATACAGGATTATTTTCGATCCGCTTTTTGGAATTACTTTGAATGGTTTCCATATTGGTGATATTGAACACATCCTGCTTGTATTCCAGGGGTTCAATTTTTGTCCATTCCAATGGATTGTCGTATTCCTTCTCCCCCATTTCCATATACATGTATGTATCCGGAAGTATGATATCGGGTACTACCCCTTTGAGTTGAACGCTTCCACCATCGATGCGGTAATATTTTTGGATAGTCAGTTTTACATCACCGAGATTGTCGTACGGATTGTTGCCACGGAAAGCCTGATCCAATTGAAAAAATCTCTGGACGGTTCCTTTTCCAAAAGTAGACGTACTACCCACTATAACTGCCCGGTTGTAATCCTGCATCGCAGCGGCCAGAATTTCAGAAGCTGATGCAGAGAAATGATTGACCAGAATCACGAGTGGTCCTTCATATTTCACATCTTTGTCTTTATCCTTCCAGATATACGGATCATCCTCGCGGGCTTTCACTTGTACTATGGGCCCATCTTTCACGAACAAACCGCTGATATCCACCACATCGCTGAGTGAACCTCCCGGATTGAATCTCAGGTCTAGAATCACGCCCTCGACGTTTGCTTTCTTCATTTTTTCGAGTTCCACGGCCATATCGGTGGAGGAACGTTTATCCCCATCAAATTCGAAGTAAAACCTGGGCAATTTGATGTACCCTATTCGTTTGTCGATTTCTTCATCTTCGATCAGGTAGGACTTGACAAAACTCTGTCCGATCTCTACCTCATCCCTCACGATCGCAATTTCTTCGATCGTATCATCAGGTTTTTTCACAAACAACCGAACCGTTGTGCCGGCTTCTCCCCGGATGAGTTGAACCACATCATCCGTACGCCATCCCCTCACGTCTACCGGTTCTTCATCACCCTGCGCCACTCTGGCGATCAGGTCTTTGGCCTCCAATTGCTTTCCTTTCCAGGCAGGACCACCTGGAACAATGCTGACGACTTTGGTATATTCGCCATCTTTGGTGAGTCTTGCTCCGATCCCTTCCAGCTTACCAGACATATCAATTTCAAAATCCTCCTTTTTCTTGGGGCTAAAATAATTGGAATGGGGATCATTGGCCATCGTGATGGCGTTCATATACTGATCAAACAGATCTTCTTCCCGGAGGAAATCTCTCATCCGGTCAAAATACCGATCGTACATTTCCCTGGTCCCCTGTCGTGCTTCCTCCTCGAGTTCTTCAAAGGTTTTTTCCTCATCGCCTTCCAATTTTGCATTTTGTTTATCGATGATACGACCCAGGGTCTCGTATTTCAGAATTTTCCTCCAGTAATCTCTGAGAGCAGCTGAATCTGAGGGAAAATCCAATTTTTCAGGATCTCTTTCCAGTTCCTCCTTGATGTGGTACTCAAAAGGCTGGCTAAGGAGTTCTCCATACATATTTTCAGCCCTGTCAAAGGCTTTCTTATAGCTGTGGTAAGAATTCTTGAAAAAAGCCAGGTCAAATGTTTTGATCTGATCATCAAGTTGTACAAGGCTGGAGCGGAGTCCTTCCACTTCCTTTCCCGTGAAAAACTGTTTCCTGCCGTCCAGGGACTCCAGGTAAAGGTCAAACACCTTCTCGGAATACGAGTCGTCCAGGGGTTGAGGCGAGATATGAACATAGTTCAGGAAAGTAGTTATCCCTTTGATGATCACCTGCTCACGTGACATTTCATCCAGGTTTTCTCCCTCGAACTGGTTGAATACGTAGCCTCCCAGCACGATCACCAGCAATACCAATCCTCTTATTATCATTTTATTC
>CALEIL010000504.1 GCA_937876435.1 uncultured Bacteroidota bacterium | reverse complement strand
AATTTTTGATCGAACCTCTGAAATTCTCAGTACTCCCGAATATTCGACGGTCGGTTTGCTCGGGAAAATGAATGTCCAGGTAATCTGCAGTACCGATGATCCATCGGATTCGCTGGAATATCATCAATTGTATAATAATGAACCGAAAGGTGAATTTCAACTATTTCCTACCTTCAGACCCGATAAAATATTGCGGATCGAATCCCCGGATTATCTCAATTATCTGGAAAAACTGGGAGATTCCGAGGGCATCTCGATCGCTTCAATAGATGATCTAAAAGAAGTGATCGGAAAGCGGATCGATTTCTTTGATTCATTAGGTTGCAGAGCTTCTGATTATGGCCTTGATAAAATCTATTCAGAACCCTATACGGAAGGAACTGTGAGAGAATCTTTTAAGAAGAAAATGAAGGATCAGTTCCTGGATGAGAAGGAGGTGAAAGAGTTCAAGTCCTATATTCTCGAATTTCTATGCCGTGCCTACCACGCAAAAGGGTGGGTGCAACAGTTTCATCTGGGGGCTTTACGCAACAACAGTAACCGGATGTTAAAACAATTGGGGCCGGACACAGGTTTTGACTCGATGGACGACCAAAGCCACGCGCGGGATATATCTCGATTATTCAATTTACTCGATACGTCCGAATCACTGACAAAAACCATCCTCTACAACAACAACCCCAAAGACAACGCCACCTTTGCCACTATGGTGGGTAATTATAACGACGGAAAAATCAGGGGAAAAATGCAGTTTGGATCCGGGTGGTGGTTTCTAGACCAAAAACGCGGAATGGAAGATCAGATCAATATACTCTCTGAAACGGGTCTCCTATCGCTTTTTGTAGGTATGTTGACGGATAGTAGAAGTTTTTTGTCCTTCCCCAGACACGATTATTTCAGACGGATATTATGCAACGTGATTGGCCAGGATCTAAAAAAAGGTTTATTGCCTGTCTCGGAAATGGATTTTCTGGGCAAAATGGTGGAGGATATTTGTTACAACAACATCAAAAACTATCTGGACGTATGATGGCCGTCAATCCTGACCGGCGATTAGGGGTCCATGTTGGATTTTATCAGGACGTTCAAAACATCGTTATGGGGCTTTATATTCCTATGGATCAATGAGAAAGAAAAGTCAAAAGAAGGCTTGCACTATTATAGATATCGCCGGCGTACTGGATGTATCGGCTGCTACCGTGTCCCGTGCTCTCAATGATCACAGTGATATCAGTCAGGAAACCAAGATCAGGGTACGGGATATGGCCAAAAAAATGGGTTATCAACCCAATCGGATCGCAGCTGGACTCCGCCAGATGAAATCCAATACCATCGGTATTATCGTGCCCATGTTTACCGCGATATTTCATTCTTCAATGATCACGGTGATCCAAAACCGGCTTTACGAGCATGGGTATCATGTACTGTTGTGCCAATCCAATGATTCGTACAAACTGGAGAAAGAATTGGTCAACACGCTGTATTCTTACCGGGTAGATGCGTTGGTAGCTGCCATTACCCTGTACACAGACGATTACGAACATTTTCAATCGTTTGTAAACCGGGATATCCCCGTTATATTTTATGACAGGGTGCCTACGGAGGACTTTCAGGCCCATTACATCATCAGCGATGATTATCGCGGGGGTTTTCTGGCTGGCCAGCATCTCGTGGACATAGGAGTCAAAAATCCTGCCTTTATTTGTGGGCTATTAAGTTCCAACCTTTATATGGACCGGGATGCAGGTTTTCGGGCTGCACTGGACCAGGCTGGAATCATGCTCAACGAAGAGAACGTGTACTATCAGGAACTGACGCATGAAAATGCAATGGAAACCTGCCGGAAGCTATTTATGTCATCTTCTGTACCCGATGGCATATTTACAGCCAATGACACCACGGCTATAGCAGTATTGAAATACGCTAAAGAACACGGGATCAAGGTACCTGCGGATCTCAAATTGATCGGGTATTCCAATGATCCCCGGTCTTCTATCGTGGATCCTTCGATCACCACCATCGATCAGAACATTCACAAAATGGCCGACCGGGTGGTCCATAAAATATTGGCATTGCTGGATGCCGAAAATGGAATTCGTCCACTGCCTGGAAAATCCAACAGAGAGTTGATCGATGTTGAGCTGGTGAGAAGAATGTCGACTTAAAATACGAATAAAGGCATCGATAGCATGCTCCGGTATCTATACGGGCAAGCTGGGCCCGGTTTGTCCGTATGGCTATGTACGGGCGGCATGGGGAAAGGCTGAGATAGCCGATCCAGGTTTTAAACCATTGTCGGAACTTTGTTCCTCGTGCACTCTTGATCTACCATGTACAATGTATTGAAATTCAGCGGACACTCTTGAAGAGTCGGGGAGTGGGACCAGAAAATCTGCGGATTAGGGCATATCGGTGGAAGCCCGGAGCTAAGATGTTCGGTTTGATCTGACCACAAATTTTCCATTACATAGTATGCTATTCTGTAATCTATACCCATCCTGTTTTTAATGGTTAATACATTATAAATAATTTTAATTTGGCAAGGTTCTTGTATTGAAAGCTCTGTCTGGTTTTTGCCATTCATTTTTAAAACAAGAGGTGTTATGAAGAAATTATTATTCGTATTAACAGAAAAAGCACGACCATCCCGGAGTTGGATCCTCCCGATGTGCCTGCTGTTCTTTATGCCATACGAGGCTATCTCACAAGTTCCGAGTTGTAATAAATTCTCGGTGGGGATAGATGCGAATGGTCAATCGCTCATTCGGGCAGCGGAATTGGTCAGGAACGAACCTAAGCTTCCGATGTATTTATTGATCCGGTCTCAAAACCATACCACGGTATACGAAGGAGAAGTGACCGATCTCAAGGCAGACATCGAGCTAGAGGTGTGTTCGTACGTCAACACGTCGTTGATTTTTGAGGTCAGGAATAGTGATGGCAAATGTTCTGATACTTTGCATGTCAGCTTGCCACCCCGGCCTGTGATGGCTGGAAGGAAGGTATCGGTTCTTTGTTCAGACCCGCTGGTTTCACCCGGCGAACTGATAGGTGATACCTTTCCCACGTTCCAGTATCCTTGTGCGCCCAGACCCAAACTCCAGGTTAGGGAGGATTTCCAGGAGGCCAATGATTGTATGGACCTGAATGAGGAAATACAACAGATCATCTATCGGGAAATAGAGGGTTTTGATGACTGGGGGCAGAGATTTTCGACGGTAGATACGATCGTGGTTTTCAAACAACCCGAAATCACCCCATTCCATATATCTATGGATACGGTTTACAATTTATATTGCGGCGAGAATGAAGATTTTGGGCCGAAATTGGTATTTGTAAATCCGGTCACTCAGAAAATGG
>CALEIL010000503.1 GCA_937876435.1 uncultured Bacteroidota bacterium | reverse complement strand
CAATTCGAATTTCGCAACTGGCTAATTTATACCAAAGTCAAAATAATTTATTTTCAAAATTTCTTGCTGCAAATAATTTGAATGAATTTCAACAAATTTTTAAAAATGCAAAAGCTTCCGAATATTGGAACAATCACTACACCTTTGGGAAAATATCAAAAAAAGAAGAAATTAAATATTTAACCGATCAAAGGATTCATTTAATTTTAATCAATGCGATTTTACCGATAAAATTTTTACATGCAAAAAAATATGGAGCTGAAAGTTTTGAGGATATTGTTGATTTTGTCCGATCTTTGGAAACCGAAGAAAATGCTATTATTAAGAATTTCAGGAAGATAGGAGCCAAAGTTGCGAATGCTTTGGAAAGTCAAGCTTATATAGAATTGAAAAAAAATTACTGTGATCCTAAAAAATGCTTAAATTGCAGAATCGGAAATAAAATTATACATGGCTTCAAAGTCGAATTTACGACCTACATCATCAATTAGGTAAATTGCTGTACCTGGCTCCCATTTCTGGAAGGCGAATTGACTTGAGGGGTCGAACGACTTTCCGGCTTCGTACACGGATTTTCTGACTTTTGACAGGGATGACATGAAGATACCCTTACCGGTACCTCCACCCTCGGAGCTGTTGAGTATATCTTCAGCGATGATGACAGACCAGGGGCGACGTCTGTCATTGTGCCGATGGCATAGGTAGCCGATGGTGGTTATGAAGGCCCTCAACTTGTCATATGACTCATGGCCTTGTAGATCTTCCAGTTTAGTTTCATCAGTATCCGGACCCATAAGAACCAGTCGTTTGATAAATTGAAAATACTCCGACTGATTGGCATTTTCACGAATATCTACCAGGGAAATATCTCGCTTTATGACGTCCTTTTCCCAAATCAGGACGTTTTTATCGAGTTTGTCGTATGTGAGGATCTCTGGTTTAGTTGCCGTGATCTTTATGAATCTATCTCGGAAAAAAAAATATGACTCCTTTGACGTATCTTTTAAAATTTTAATATGATCACCCTCCGTGACAGCCTCCAGCCACTCAAACATCGCATCCTTAAAGAACCTGGTAGTCATGTTCATTAGCGACCTCATTACATCCTCCTGAAGTCCTGTCGGTATCGCTAGCGTTTCATCCAACAAATACGCTTCCAGGAATTCTTTGACGTACTCGATATCAACCTCTTTAATCATGTGCTTATCTTCCAGTATTCTAACCAGGATGGTCTCCTGATCGGAATAAGAGAACCGGTATTTTCGAAACCCCCTATTTTCCAAAAATCGCTTCAATCGAACGATATCGACTGATACTTTGCCGTCTTTGTCTTGATCCCAGAACATTTCCATCCGTGTGAGCCTGTTTTCTGCGATCTCCGCGTATATCTCCGCTCGGTCAGGGGGTAGGTCCATGATAATGTTTTCTCTCGATTCTCCGCCCTCTAATCGCTTCTGTGCTTTCTCTATCCACTCCTCATCTTCGACCTGTATCCGCTCCCCATATCCTTCCTTTATGAGGTGCTTATAGACCTGTTTCCAGTCTCCGTTAAATCTGAGTTCGCAAAGCATGGTAGGTGCTGAATACCCCTTGTCTGCATCCAATAGGCTATTAGACGTCCAAACGTAGAAACATTTGCGGTCTATGTGCCAGTTGGCACCCTGACTGTTTTCGGATCCGATGCGGTGATAAAACACCCTTGCGCCCTGTTTTTTTGGTCGATCAAAACCGGCCTCAAATATCAGCTGCTCCACTTCATGGAAAGGAACACGATCCCGGTAATCTTCAAATGGGTTTCGGATGAAAGTTCTTCCCCTTGGCACATGACGCCGAACGTCTTTCATCTGCTCATCTTCCATCTGCTCATCAAACATCCGGCATATCTCATGCAGTGTGTTTCGTTCATCCGGGCTCAATGGATAAGCCAGTGCGTCGATTGATCCCTGAATGATCTCATACCCCTTCGATGGGTATGTTAGCGCATATCCACCATCCCCACGTGTTTCGATTATTCCGGTTCGTTTTTCATCGTTGATTTCATAGGCCAATTTCTTATTACCGAGCACCTCAAAACAAAGGTAGTAGATGTGATATCCACCGGATGGGGTTTTCACGATGGTGCATTTCTCAGCGAATTCCGGAAGCGCTTCGCCTATATTTGTCAGCAGATCTACCCACAATTGTTCGGGATCTCTGGCATTTTTAAGATCGATGTCCAGGATTTCCAGACCTGATGAAACATAACCTCCCAATACTGCTATGGCCTCATGTGGGCGGTCGAAAATTGCATCAATAGCTTCCTCATCGAAATTATCGCTGTTTAATTTACCCCACTGCAATTTGCCGGCCGGCTTCTTGGATACGTGATCAGCTATTGGTATGGTGGCTATCCCTTGGGCGTGTAGTTTGAGTGCTATTTCTTTCACAAATCAATTTTTTCTAATTGCTTAACATCGTCAATTACATGGCAGTCAAAGCCCATGGTTCTGAGCCTTGAATGCCAGTACTTCTGTAGGTCGGTCGGAGTCTGCCCAGGGCGCTTCACCTCGATGAACAGCACCCTTCCCGGGAATTTATAGGCGGTGATATCCGGCCATCCGTTGTGGGAGTGCTGGACGGATTTATCGACCACCCACCCGGACTTCTTCAGCCGGGCGATTACTGTGGTTTGTATTTTGGATTCGAGGGTCATTTTTTGAATATTTAGCAGTTATTAGGTTTATGCGTATTCCCATCTGAATCCACCTACGGTACTACATCTTCCTGATGCACAATTGCTTATATTGCCTTGATTTATACCATTTTCTTTTGCTGCGTCGTTTATACAACCGTACACTTTAATTACATCACCGTCTAAAGTTTTTTGAATTACGGGTTTACTCAAAGGGTTTTCGACTCCTTTAATACCTTTTTGAAGACCTAGTTTAACTGCATGAACACTATTATGCTTCTGGGTGCACCATTCTAGATTGTTAGCTCTATTGTCTGTTTTTATTCCATTAATATGATTTACGACATCATTTGAATTTGATTTATTTAAGAAATGAGTAGCAACTAGTCTATGTACCGTAAAAGATTTCTGGACCCCGTCCTTATGAAGGGTCACATTTCGATACCTATAATCATGCATTCCAAACTTTAAAATCTTGCAATGAACAGTTCTTAGACCACCACCTTTTGTTTTAGCAAATCTTTTCAAAGATTTAATCCTACCAAGATTGCTGACTTGGTATAATCCTTCATATCCATTAATTGGCTTCCATAATTCTTTCATGCTTTCTTATTTTTTTGTAATACGATGATGTGAATGATTTTTTCTTCTGAACTGCCTTGTACACGTATTGCTCGATACCATCCTGACAGAACAGCCAATAAACCTTAGCAGGCCTCGATCTATCCCTAGTTTGTAATCTAGCTTTAGCCTGATGGTAACTAGTCGCTGAGAAATCAATATTGTACATTACTATGCAGTCAGCTGATTTAAGGTTTACCCCTTCCCGG
>CALEIL010000502.1 GCA_937876435.1 uncultured Bacteroidota bacterium | reverse complement strand
CGTCGTTCAAAAACCAGCCGAATACACCTATGTACCAGGACAGGCGACCGAAGTCGCCGTCAACAAACCGGATTGGAAGAATGAAAAAAGACCGTTTACCTTTACCTCCCTCAACCACGATGAGAATCTCGAATTTACCATCAAGGTGTATAATGATCACCATGGAGTCACTGAGCAGATTGGCAAGCTCGTCGAAGGGGACGAACTGATCCTCCACGATGTGTGGGGAACCATCAACTACGACGGACCGGGCTATTTTATCGCAGGTGGCGCAGGAGTGACCCCATTCATTTCGATTATCCGGATGCTGGAATACGAAAATAAGCTGGACGATAACTACTTATTATTCTCCAACCAAACAGAGGACGATATCATTCTCAAAGGTGAATTCACGCGGATGCTCGGAGATCGCTTCATCAACACCCTCACCGGCAGTAGCACATCCGGATACGACAACCGTCGTTTCGACATAGATTACCTCCGGGAAAAAATTCGTGATTTTGATCAGAAATTCTACGTTTGCGGACCCAAACAATTCGTCAAAGACATCCGTGCTCACCTGGGCGAATTGGGGGCGGATTCATCTGCGGTGGTGTTTGAGAAGTAGACCGTTGGCGGAAGGAGCCTGCAGCAGAGCCGGTGCGCAAGGGGGGGGCGCCTTTAGCCTGAAGAAAAATACTTTTCCCCTCTTCAGTCCGCATCTCACAGATGACGTGAAGTTTTACGAATCCGTCATTCAATCCGGGATTTGCCCAGTGCGGGTTCCCTTCGGTCACAAGTCGGAGTGAGACAGGTGGGGAGCGCCTGTCTGCCATGACGGCCTGTCGTTGGTACACATCTTTTATTAGCATTTTGAATTCGATTAAATGCTAGTCACTATGTTTGACACAGCAGCGAATCATAATGGACATTCGCTAAAAGGTGTTTGATCTGTGTGGGGATCATAGCAGCTTTTCTATTGAACCTTGTCGTGAAATTCTTTTCCACTTTGCCATGATGCAAAGTGAATCAAAAATCTAGAAAAAATGAATGCTAGCGCACAAGCCGACACCCGCACCCGCACATTTTTTCAGCGCAGCCCGCCTAAAGCGGCAGCATCGGTGGGATGTTACTGGTTTTCGTGAGGAAAGAGCCTGGATGGAGATATATTGCAATTTTTAGATGTGTCCTATCGATAGACCATGACGGCAACCTGTCCACTTGCGGTGATGGCAGGCGGACGGTAGGCAGGGATTGTAAAGCCTTTTTTTATAACTTGAAATCGATCAAGTCTTTCCTATTAGTCATATTTTTTGATAACTTACCTTCTTAAAAATTTGCATAAGTGAAATGAAAAAGTTTTTACCAGTCTTATTATTTATCGTTAGTCTGCTAATTGCTATACCCCGGATAGCCCACGCTCAGTCAACCACACTCCGAATCCTTTTTATCGGTGCCCATCCTGACGACTGCGATATCAAAGGCGGTGGTACGGCCGCACTTTTCGCGGCCCAGGGGCATCAGGTCAAGTTTATCTCCGTCACCAACGGGGATGCCGGCCATATGGAAATGGGCGGGGGTATGCTCGCCAAACGTCGGACTGAGGAAGCGCAGGAATCCGCCCGGCGACTGGGCATCGCAGAATACGAAGTCATGGACAATCACGACGGCGAACTGATGCCTACCCTGGAAAACCGACTGGACATCATCCGGGCCATCCGGGAATGGAACGCGGATATCGTCATCTCCCACCGCACCAACGATTACCATCCGGACCACAGATATACCGGAGTACTGGTACAAGATGCCGCCTTTATGGTCGGTGTACCCAACGTAGCCGCCGATACCCCACCGCTCCGCAAAAATCCCGTATTTCTCTATTTTGAAGATGGCTTCCAAAAACCCAATCCATTTTCACCCGACATAACGGTCGATATTACGTCCGTTGTTGATCAAAAAATTCACGCCCTCGATGCGCACATCTCCCAGTTTTATGAGTGGCTGCCCTGGATCAGCAATTACGATGGCGACATCCCGGAAGGAAGTGAAGAGCGATTGGATTGGCTGAAAGGACAACGAGCCGCGACGATCACACCGGATAAAAGAGCGCGTCTGACGGGTTGGTATCCCGAAGATCGAATGGATCAAGCCCGTCATATCGAATCCTTTGAAATATGCGAATACGGCAGTCGACCAGACCGGGAGGATATTCTGAGGCTATTTCCGATGTTGCCGGGGAAGGAGAGGTGATTTTATCGGTAAATCAATTACGAGCTGGAATTTGATCTCCCGAACTGATATTATTGGCTGCTACAAATCGGGCAAATTCAGTTGGAGAGGAACAAAGCAGGAGCTTTGTCTGTCCCAGGGTAGGAATTTTTCTGGGATGCTGGAAGTTTACCAGACAGTATTGGCTGGTTTACCCGCCTTCTTCGTTCCCCCAATAGAGACTACTACATCTATAGCTCCGAAATCAAACGGAATAGATTGCGGGTGATTGGCTGGCTCCAGCTTCCGGCCCTCCTATGGTATGGAAGTTTTCGGGCTTAGTAATTATCTCAGAATAAACATCAAATCTTCAGTTCAATTTTATCTTGGGTCAAACTTATAATGCCCGTATTCCACTTTTACATTTTCAAGATTTATCACATCCCTGATCCGGAAGATTCCCAGAGAATCTATTCGTTCGATTTCGTGTAAATATTTCAGCACGGTATGATAATGTGGCCGGGTCCATATATCGTGGATCATAATAATGAGGCCTTCCTTCTGATTACAGTACAATATGGTCTGCAATATACACGCCACTCTAAACCGGCCATCGATCAATACGCCATCTACTTTAGATGGATTGATTTCATTAAATATCTCAGACGAATACTTTGGGAAGTTATTCCTTTTTGTCAGGTCCACGGGAAATCCTTTATTACTTATTTCCCCGATATCCACGAATTTTATCTTCAAACGCGAATTTTTCTCCGCGGTTTTGATTATAGAATATTTCCGCAATTTATTAATCCACTCAGGACTGGATTCCACGCATGAAATTTGAGCCTTGGCTTTCATTAATACAGCAATCGAACTTCCTCCCATTCCAAATTCAAGGTAATACTTCGAGTTTAAAATATATCTATAAAATACTTGCTTCTCAGATTGAGTCATCCAGATAGAAGAAAATATAGGTCGGCCGAGAATTCTATTCAACCAGGATCTAATCACCACCAAATTTTATAATTGTTCCAATTTTATTCTCAAAATGATAAAGTTATTTTTTGTTTTCTCATCGCACTTACTCTCAGAATTTTAAGAATCTTACCAATAGTATCTGCCACTTTTTGTCAAGAGATGAATTGGTGGAAGGCACCTATGTTTTTGCGGGAAGGCTGTGATTGCTTTACACCTGACTTGCATAAACCTCACCATTTCTCA
>CALEIL010000501.1 GCA_937876435.1 uncultured Bacteroidota bacterium | reverse complement strand
TACCTCATGTCCATCGGGAGAGAGGCATGGTTTTCTGCCAATACCCCGGATACAGCCGGTTGGTTAAATTTAAAATCCGGGAGGTTTGGTGGGATCTGGAACTCAAGTCAGAGCATAAAACATATTGTTTTTGTGATTACCTAAATTTTGATCCACCAGGTATGGATTATCCGGAGCCTATAGATTCTCTACACCAAAACTTATATTTACTGGCTGATGCAAAAAAAAATTATGTAGTATATGGATGAAATATTAGATCACCCGCTTTGCGGGCTTTCCAGGCAGGACCAGCAACGGTTGAAAGTGTTGGCGTCTGATCTCGACGCGTTGGGTACATTTCCGGAGGAGGCGGTTGATATTATAGTTCGAAACAAGCATTTTCATCTTTTTGTACCCACTCAAAGAGGAGGACTCGATTATTCCCTGGTAAAAGGCATGAGAATTATCGAAACCTATTCAAGGATAGAAGGAAACCTGGGGTGGATCGTCCAGATCGGAGCTGGCGGCGGCGTATTTTCGGCTTATCTGTCAGAAGAAGTGTCCGATCGTTTTCTGGGACAGCCGGATCAGGTGATTGCCGGATCGGATTTTGTGGGTGGAGAGGCCAGATCTGACAGGGATGGGTACCTGGTCACCGGGGAGTGGAGATATGCGAGTGGATCCCTGCATGCCACAGCCTTTACCGGAAATGTTCGGATAGTGGATGGTCCTGAAGAAGGCCAGATCCGTGCCATCATAGTGCCTGCGAAAGAGGTGGACATCGTTCCAAACTGGAAGGCTATGGGAATGCGGGCAACTGACAGTCACTCCTTCCGTATGAATCAGGTTAGGGTGCCCCGATCGCACTCGTTTGTGATCCGTCAAGACCAACTTTTGGTCCGCAACAAGATCTTGAATCTTCCTTTTCTAGTCTACGCACGGGCTCTGTTTATGCCCGTCCTGACAGGTATCGGATATGAGTACATCCAACTCACGGAACACATTTTGAGCTCGCGGAATATAACCGGCGACAACCAATTCGAAAAAACGTGGAATCACCTCCGGGAAACATGGAAAGATTGCAGGCATGTACTTTTCAGAATGGCTGAACGACTGGGGGAAGATTCCACATCTGGCCAACCCTTTGCAGATGGAGAAGATGAATTCGGACAAACGTGTATCCGAATCACTTCGAGGTTGATCAATGCCATAGATCAGGTCCATCGATTTACAGGAATGAAAGGAATATTGATGAATGAGCCCGTCAACGTAGCATACCGGAATATCAAAACCGCGGCCGCGCACGTATTGTTGAGACCGGCCTGAAAATTTATAATTGCTCGCCCTCGTCCAGGTGGATGGGTCTGTCGATCCGTTCTTCCAGGGCAATCAGAGTTTCGGTCCGTTGAATTCCTGGGATAGCCTGGATTTTTTCACTGAGAACGATCCGTAAATCCTTGGTATCCTTACAGACTACCTTGGTAAATATGCTGTAATTGCCAGTCGTGTAATACGCGTTGATAATTTCCGGGATTTCAAGGAGACTTTTGATTACTGTCTCGTACAAACTGCTTTTTTCCAGGAAAATGCCTATAAAGGAAATAATGTCATATCCCAGTTTGGACTCATCCACCTTGAGTCTGGCTCCCTCCACTATTCCCGTTTCTTCCAATTTTTTCATTCGGACATGGACGGTACCCCCTGAAACATTGAGCTGCTTGGCTATATCAGTATATGGGATTTTCGCATCAGCCATCAATATCGAGAGAATTTGGCGATCCAAATGATCCAATTCGTGTATCTTTGTCATACTGTAGTCATTTATCAAGGCATAATTTAAAATAATTTAATGAATTGCCAGCAAGTTTGCAAAATTATTAAAGAAAATGCGTCATTTTCTGATTGCCTATAACATATCACGTCAACATTTTTTGCTTTGAAGTTAAGTTCCACCATTTATACTTCGGTCATTTTCCTGGTCATCGCGACCATTCCGGCCCTGATAATATACGGCATCAATCGGGTCAGTGAGGAGGAATTGCAGAGTCTTCGGAAGGAACAAATCCAGGCTGCCCGGTATGATTCGGGACGCGAATTGGTGGCCTTGAAGACGTCGGGAGATGTCGTCCTGGAAGATTATTTTGTTCCCTCAGGCGATGAATACCGATACCTCGGTGGATTAACAGGTGCTCCCTGGGAAGTAGGGGAATCATATCCCCTATCGGATCTGAAAGCCCACCAGGCGGATCAGCATGATTTTGGTATTTACGGACAACAGTTTGGTGATAACAATTATTACGTCAATATAGATCGGGGGGATGAGAAAACACCTGCTCAGTTTTTGAGAGTAATGGATCGGCACCAGGTCACGGAAGTGGATTCTCTGGTCCTGGATTTTCGATTTTTGAGAACGATCGAATTTGGGTCTGTGCTCAGATTGTTCAATCAGATCGCCCCATCGCGAAAAGTGGTGCTTGGGACGATTCTGGACAAATATCAGGAGGAGGAAATTTTGAGTAGCGGAAGGCCCTTTTTTACATCAATTCAAACCATTTTTCTGGTAGACGAAAAAATACCTGAGCCGGTCAAACATCTGGTAGCCAACCTGAGTCAATATACAGGCTTTAGTATAGCCGGTGAATTGGGTGCATTTTCTGACACGGTGTGCCTCAGTTCCCAGTACACCGTTGGAGACAACCTGTACCGGATTTGTTCTGAAAAATGGACGAGTGATTTGACGGAATTTCAGAATCCGGGAACGGAAAGATCCTTACCGGATTCCATCCGCATCAGTTCATTGCGACAAATGGATGTTGCCTGGTACAAGAACAGGGATTCGGTGGCTGTGAGCAGGTTGGTGCCAGAATTCCACAGAGCACTATTGCCTTAGAAAAACCAATTCTTTTTGTTTGGCAGAATATCTGGCGATCAGGGAAGGAAGGGCTTCTGCAGGGCTCAGTTCCCGGTCAAACGAAACCACGTGGTCGACCTGTTCTTTGATTCCAAGATCAATTTCGGCGAAAGATTTCGGAAATGGGGATCCGCTTACATTAGCAGACGTGCTGACGATCGGTCGGTCCAGCCCTTCGATGACTTTTTTGCAGAATTCATTTCTCACGATTCGGATGGCTACGGAACCATTTTCTCCTGTGATCCCTTCCGCCCATTGCCTGGTTGATTTTGGGAATACAATAGTTAGGGGTCTTTCGTTGTAATGGAGAATGTTTTCCAGATGCGGGTGAATTTTGGGAACCAGGCTCCGCAGTCTTTCAATCGTGTCGACCAGAAGGATCAATGGTTTGTCCCGGCTTCGTTTTTTGATATCAAAAATGCGGTTTATGGCATCCTGATTCTCCGGATCACAACCCAGGCCCCATATAGTGTCTGTAGGGTACAGTATCACATGTCCCTCCAGCAAATGTCCGATGGCGTCTTGTATTTCTTCGTTCATAAAAATCACTGATGCTTCAATTAACATGACACAAACGAAATTTTGACCGGATAATTACTACAATTTTAGAAATTTTATGTTATTTTACTTTTGATGAAATGGAAGTGGATTCTGATGTTATTTGGGTTCCTGGGTTTGTCGATTCAGGAACTCGCTGCTAAGCATATCATAGGAGGAGATGTGACCTATCAATGCCTGGGTGGCGGTCGTTATAAGATTACCATGTATATTTACAGGGATTGCAGACCCCAGGCTCAGGCTGCCCAATTGGATGGAGATGCTTCCATCGCGATATATTCCGGCAGGAATGGGACTCAGCTTTCTTCGAGTTTTCAGGTGAACCTCCGGGATCGGGACTTCATAGAGCGTGATGTT
>CALEIL010000500.1 GCA_937876435.1 uncultured Bacteroidota bacterium | reverse complement strand
CCCCGGCGATGGTTTCGATCTGCACCTTCAGAATTTCTTCTCCGGCGGCTTGTTTTCTCAGAGTGTCCGCGGTGCCGTCCGCTACGATCTGCCCCCTGTTGATAATGAGAATCCGGTCGCAGGTCGCCTCCACTTCAGACAAAATATGGCTGCTCAGGATGACGGTTTTTTTCTCCCCAAGTTTTTTGATCAGTTTTCGTATTTCGATGATCTGATTGGGATCCAGGCCGGTGGTCGGCTCGTCAAAGATCAATACATCGGGATCGTGGATAATGGACTGGGCCAGGCCGACTCGCTGCCGATACCCTTTGGAGAGCTCGTTGATGTTCTTGTGTTTTTCGGCGTCCAATCCGCACAGGTCGATCATTTCCCGGATCCGTCCGGGAATCTCATCTCGGTCCATCCCCTGAATCTCGGCACAAAACCACAGATAGTCGATGATGGCCATATCGGTGTAGAGCGGATTGTTCTCGGGCAGGTAACCGATTTTCTTTTTAATCTTCAGAGGATCTACGCTTACATCGATTCCTTCGATAATCACAGTGCCTTCGGTGGGTGCCATGTAACCGGTCATCATCTTCATGGTCGTACTTTTCCCGGCACCATTGGGCCCCAGAAACCCGATCACTTCACCGGTTCTTATTTCAAATGAAATATGATCTACGGCTTTTTGCTCACCGTAATACTTCGTTAGATTTTCAACTTTAATGGACATCGCGAGAGCTATATTCCGTTAATTGAGGTATATATACCCGAAACTTCCGAAACGAACCTGGTGTAATGACCTCAAACTTGCGGATCAAATGTATGGAATAGAAATTTTTTCATAAAAAGAATACGTGTTAAATATTGTTAAATTCGATAGTAGCACATCGCAAAACCAGATATACACTTTATCAACACGCTTTATTTAAAGTCCTTTTTTCCTACCTTGTGGGAGACTTTTCAAATCGTATATGGGGGACTTTTCAATTGGGAACAACAAAATAAAAGGCAAACTCAAAATAATACCCACAGACTTGTACCCTGCTTATCTGGAACTAATTCCCAAAAGTCTGAAGGGGAATGCAGAAGTTATTCCATGATGTCGAAATACTGCTTAAATGGGAACTGACGACAGAAGAAGTGTTTTTTTATGCTTCTATGATACATTTGGTCTTTGTGAAAATCCACCCCTGGAATGATGGGAACGGACGGAGTGCCCGATTGATCGAAAAATGGTTTATGGCAGAAAAGATGGGAGAAAAATCATGGTTTGTGCAAAGCGAAAAACACTATTATGAGGAACATCACACCTATTACAAAAACATTCGTCTTCTAGGTCATGAATACCCGGTTTTGGATTATAAACAAGCGTTACCTTTTTTAATTATGCTTCCAAATGCAGTGTTCAAGGGCTAAGAAACCGGAAACAATGTTGAATGTGACAAATTCCAAGCGAAGATAGTGGCCATTTCTCTTTGCATAAATTGGCCAATATCAAGTTTTTATACCTCATTTCTTAAGTCGACATCTCAAGATGTAGGAATTAGTATGGTAGGATGATTCTTTCTGACCACTGACCATTGCCTGTGTTGGAATTTTTAATTCCACACTACCTGCGTTGATGAAAAAATAAAAATAGCCATTTTTATCGACCGCATATGGACCTATCTCTACCAAATTCTTAAATTGACTTCCAAGAAATTGCATATCGTCTTCCAGTATTTCGTACACCTTTGATTGGTCATTCTCAAAGTCGACAACGGCTAAATAAAATTGATTTGACATCTCAAAATTAAATAAAGCAAAATCATCACTCATAGTCCAACCAATTATTCTAAAGGCAAAGTCCGTTTTCCGAATCGTTTCATAAAAGTCCATAACATTCTCATACTCTGCGTCTAAAAAACTTTGTGGGAGATTATTTTCACCAAAATTTACCGTTAACCACGGATTTATTTCAGCATTCATTTTACGGTAAATCGTATTGTCGAATCCCCGTGTAAAATACAACGTGTCATTTCGTTCAAAGAAATTTTGCCGGTCGATTACATTTATAAACGTTCTCTGTTCCATATCCATCGGAAAATATCCAGATTTTATGGTGCTTTGTCCCCAATCAAATATTATGACCTGGTCTCCAGTCAGGATATTTTCATTGGCACAATACAACATGACTTGATTCTTACTCAATATTTCTATGCCAGTAGCAAACACCGGGATAGTGAACTGGTGCTTAGGATAGAGATTGTTATCATAGATCAGTATCATTTTTTCTGTTCGGGAAAGTATATAAAGATCCCCATTGTCGGCAATATCAAAATCTCTGATATTGGAATATTCACCAGGGCCATGACCCTGGCGATATAGTGAATCCACCAATATCCCATCCATGCTGTACCGCCAAAGTACAGCAGGTGTCGTAGAAGAGATGTA
>CALEIL010000499.1 GCA_937876435.1 uncultured Bacteroidota bacterium | reverse complement strand
TCGGGCGCTCAGGGTCCAGATCAACAAAAGTTACAAAACCTACAAATAATAAAATGCCGACGATGATCAAAGTTTGCTTGCTTTGCACGAATTGCCACATAGGGAGATTGACCAATTTAAGTTTAAAATAGAAATGAATGGTAAGTTAGCTGTCATTGCGTTGACCCGTCAGACTCCAGCTGGCACCTATTCAAGCCTCCAAGATACCCAAAACCTTGGGTTCTCCTGAAATAAATTCGAATACCACTCTACACTTCTCCTGTAAAAGCTATAGATATAATTCTCTCATTCTGGCTATTGTCGAAGTCCGTGAATTGGTATTGAGTTTGGTGTACAGGTTTTGGATGTGGGTTTTTACTGTGTTGATACTTATAAAATGCTTTTGCGCTATTTGTTTATTGGGTTTTCCTTCGTAGATATCCAGCAGAATTTCGTATTCTTTGGATGTAAGTTTCGTCAGCAATTTTTTATTAAGGGCCTCGAAACTCATATATTGAGGTTTACTTCTCTGGGAGTGATTGTACATTGCCACTTCAATGGAAGCAAACAGCTCCCTTTCGTCGAATGGTTTTACGATGTAGCCCATTGGTTTGGTCTGCTTAGCTTGATCCACAACTGATTTGCCGGAATAGGATGTCAGATATAGAAAGGGTATTTGATATATTTCATTAATATGTCTCGCTATCTCAAATCCATCCATCGCATTGTCGAGGTTGATATCGAGTAAAACAATATCCGGTGAAGCTTAAAACGACATCCGGCAAGTTGTTTTTCAGCGACTTGAGGGCACCTTCTTTGTGATGTTCTACGCCTACCACATTGTAATCCACATTGGTTAAAAATTCTCTTATATCCTCAGCGATTAGTGGATCATCCTCCACTACCAATACTCTTATTTCATACATGTCAAATGATTTTAGGGTAGGGTATGAGCATGGATACGGAAGTTCCCCGGGGTAGATCCTCGATCGACAGATGAGCTTTCAATTTTTCAGCGAATGCTATGATGAGTCGGTACCCCAGGCCTTTCGAATTTTCAATGGAAAAGGTGTCCGGTAATCCGAGACCGTCATCAGATACCTCCAGCCTGATACCATCATTTCTTTCTTTGAGGGAAACTCCGATGGTGCCGGAGTGGTCATTGTCAAAGGCATATTTCAATGCATTACTTATCAGCTCATTGAGAATCAGACCAATAGGGATGATAGAGTCCACATCCAATTTTATTGAATCCACATCCGTATGGAAATGAACCGTTTTGTCTGATGTTTGATAGCTACTGACCAGACTGCCTGTCAATTTATCGATATATTCCTGCACATCTACCTCCACCAGATTTTCATCCTGATATAATTTTTGGTGTATCAAAGCCATAGATTTAACCCTATTTCGACTCGCCCGGATCGCTTCCTTGGCCTTGGAGTCTTCCAATTGACGACTTTGAAGACTCAGCAGGGAAGAGATCACCTGGAGGTTATTTTTGACCCTATGATGAATTTCTTTGAGTAATACTTCCTTCTCACCCAATGCTTTGGAAATTTCCAGATTCTTGTCAGCGAGCAATTGATTGGCTTTTCTCCGCTGATGAAAAAGATAGTAAAACAGAAAGGCTATCAGCATGCTCCCCATTGCAGCGGTAATCAACAGACGGGTTGAGCGCTGGTACTCGCGTTGCTTTTCATCAGCTCCGAGTTGTTGAAGGTCCCGCTCTCGATTGAAATTATACTCCATCTCGAGCCGGGTCAATTTTTTAATATTTTCGGCATTGAATATAGAATCCCGGAGGGTCACATGGTCTTGGTAATATTCCAAAGAAGCGCGGTAGTTCCCGGTCTGTTCGTGGATGAAATACAGACACTTACAAGCTTCGGACCGGGACTCGACATTGGATTGGGAAGTAGCGAGTTCCAAAGCTTTCTCACAATCTTTCCGGGCAAGTCTATATTCACCGGTTTCAAGCCAAAGTAATCCCCGTTCTAGATATCCACTGGCCAATTCCCGGAGGGAATTCTCCTGCTGAAAGATGCGAATGGCCTTGTTGAACTCTACCATGGCAGTATCCAGATTACCCAAACTTTTGAATGCACGTCCCATATTGAATACGGTCAATGCTATAGATCGGGGGGGAGCTTCAGAGGTTTTTTTTTGCTCGAGGGCCAATTCCAGGGCCTCTATCGACTGGTTATAAGATGCTGTATAAAGATACAATTCACCTATGTTTCCCATTACAGCTCCGGCACTCTGGAGATCGCCCAACCCCATCAACAGATCGTATGCACGTTGATAATAGTTTATGGCCATATCATAATCTTCCATTGTGTGATACAACGTACCGATGCTATTGTCCAGAATACTTATTTGACCTATCCTTTTTACTTTCTCATTTCTACGGAGGATAAGGGTATCCATTTTAACCAGAATTTCCTTTGCCTGCAGTGCTGTTTCCAATGAGCGGGACATCTGTCCATTTATTTTCTGAATGCCAGCCTGGGTGGAAAGTATCTGGGAATGAAGAAAATGGTCTGATTTGATTGCATTAAGATCGAGGGCTTCTTCCAGGTAATATTCTGAACTATCCAACTGAGAATTGTAATAAAAATAATTCCCCATTGCATACTGATAATTTGCTAACATAATCGGATCTCCGGTTTTTTTGGCCATTTCATGACACCGATCCAACAATCGTCTGGTCTCATAGGCATATCGAAAATTCTTCCCCACCAGGTTGAACAATTTCCACAATTTCAGGGAGTCATTTGCTAGGGTATCGATGTGGATCAGGGCATCATCGATCTCTTTTTCAAGTGAATATTGGGAGAAACCCGGATTAAAATGGAGGGTCAATAAGAAAATGATCCACACAGGGTTTTTGAATCTTATAAATTTTCTGTGGTTCATAGTGGTGAAAATACGCCTCATAAAGATAGCTTATAAAGTAAAACAATCTTAAATAATTCTCACCATATCATAGGCTTCACATATTAATTTATCGATTAACTGAAAATGGCTTTGATGCACCGGTTTCCCAATAAAAAATAACGCTGGCTCAATCTACCCAAGGATTTGGAAAGAGTTGATTGGGGGCTTCAAAAAAAAGTGGGATGATGAATTTGCATACCGATCATCCCACTTCTTATAACACCTTATCCGGTCACTTCCAGCAAAAATCCTTCTTTGGATTTTTTAATTCTGTATTTCCCGACAGGGATCCGGATTTCCATATCCTTTCCTCCCATCTTCAGTTTGCCTTGATACGGTGATTCCATCATAAAATGGCTTCCTGAAAAATGTTTTTGGATTCACGTAAAATGAGAATGTTGCTGATCCCTCCTCTACTACTGAGCGTGATTTTGGCAATACCAAAGTTGTCGCGTAAACCGGATTTAAAATCAGCTGAGACCATACAAATCCCTGAACCACTACAGTCCTTGTTTGGTCTCCCAAATCCTATTCCTGTAGTGGTGGTTTCACCTGCATTCTCTGGGGAGGATAAAAATTCATCCATTTCGGCAGGAATGATAAAAGATAATAGTGCGAATAAACTAACAAATACTTTAACTAACATATCATATAAAT
>CALEIL010000498.1 GCA_937876435.1 uncultured Bacteroidota bacterium | reverse complement strand
CATCGGATGGGACCCCAAATATACTCGTTGCGTTTTGGATTGGCACAGAAATCGATCAAACCTGCCTTCCGCATGCCTACGATCACCTTGAGGAGGGTAGGAGACCGTCAGGGCAGTCAGGTCTCCCACCCGTTGGTTGGGAGATAAATTCAAACGTTTCGAATATATACCCCCAGGCTACCGGCATTCGTTATTTAATCATTGGTTAATCAAAAAAATTAAATAATGGAAGCTCAATTAAAAAGGCATAATGCACACGAAATAGGGCCTTATACCCGACTATTTTGGATGTTGGCCGGATCCTTTATTGCCATGTATATCACCATGTATTTTAACTCCTACGAGGCTGATCATGTGTACTTTAGCCTGACCCGTTTCTATATGGCTTGTCTTGGGATCGCTGCGATGGCAGTTATCATGTTGTATTTTATGCGGAAAATGTATCGGAATAGAATGAAGAATGTTCTCGTCGTAGTAGGGAGCTTTTTAGTTTTTGTGGGGGCATTGGCATTGGTTCGGACACAAACTCCTGTAGGGGATGTAGCATATATGAGAGCCATGATTCCGCACCATTCCATCGCCATACTCACCAGTAACAAGGCCAAAATAAAAGACCCCGAAGTCAGGGAGCTGGCGGACCAGATCATCAAGGCTCAGGAAGAAGAAATCACCGAAATGAAAGCTCATATCGCCCGATTAACATCTGAGGATGAGTAAACACTGAGAAGATGGAGTGGGTGACCCTATTTTAGGTCACTTCCGATTTCGACAACATTTTTCGGAACAATCCGGGGGCGAAGCGCTTGAGATACACCCCCATCACCTCGTATTTGCCAATATTCACTTCTTTTTTCTTACTACGGATGGCTTTGAGTATCCTCTTACTGAATTCATCGGTGGAAAGACCATCGGCTGTTTTTTTGTCCATTGAATTCTGAGGTTCTCCCTGAGCGGTCAGTGCGTGCCGGGAAATATCGGTGTTGATAAAGCCGGGGCAGACCAGGGTGACGTCGATGCCCTCGTCCTGCACTTCAAACCGGAGGGAATCAAAGTAGCCATGAAGCGCGTGTTTGCTGGCAGAATACGTGGATCGTCTCGGACTTCCAAATTTTCCAACAATACTGGACATGGTCACGATGTGCCCCGATTTCCGTTCGATCATGGAAGGGAGAACCAGCCTGGTCAGTTCGATGGTGCCGAAAAAATTGATTTCAAACAGTCGGCGGGTCACTTCCGGGATGGTTTCCACGGCGTCGGCTCTCTGACTGATGCCCCCATTGTTGATCAGAATATCAATACGACCTCCAAAAGAAACCGCCTTCCTGACCGTCTCAGGAAAGGTATCCTGTTGCGCCAGATCCAGGGGAAGTATCTGTTTTTCTCCCTCGCCTTTGCACAATTTGGCGACCTCGGTCAGCTTCGTTACATTCCGGGCAGACAGAATCAGATGGGCGTTTTCATTGGCAAAAGCGATAGCCATCGCTTTGCCGAGTCCCG
Organism: uncultured Bacteroidota bacterium; assembly: GCA_937876435.1. Taxonomy (GTDB): domain Bacteria; phylum Bacteroidota; class Bacteroidia; order Chitinophagales; family Saprospiraceae; genus Membranihabitans. The sequence goes on along the minus strand of CALEIL010000498.1, from coordinate 2,533 downwards.
AGGATGCTCCGGTAATCCATATCCACTTGTCGGCGAATGTTGTCATACGTTTTTTACTCGGTTCAGAGATAACGCCCGCAGCATATATTTAGGAAGTTTTTTGGTGCGGTTGCGCTTGAGAAGATTGAGGTACCAACGCAGTTTTTTGAGAATTGGAATTTTGTGCGTTTCCACAAATTCGATCAACGTACCATCCGGGTCTTCGATATAACTAAAATGTCCGGCTGCTTCGCCCATATCAAACTGGTCACTGCTGTCCACCGTGAAAGGAGAACCCAGCGACTGGCATCGCGACCTCATTTCATCCATACCGACTATATCAAAGCAAAGATGAATGTAACCTAGATCCCCCCAGTACCGGTTTTCAAATATTTTCCGAGGGGTACGATCCAGAGACTGGACCAATTCGATCACCGAATCTCCGAGCAACCCTGAGAAAGGTCCCGTCACGGGTTTGGTATGGCCTAGCAGGACTCTCCGAACTCTCTGTCCATTCGGGTCAAACCCTTCCATATCGTCCTGCACACCTTCCGTATCGTATTCTATTTTGTCGTATTCCAGTACATTTTTATAAAATTCAATCGAGGCATCCATGTCAGATACACCGATGGTGACCCCGCACACTCCGCCGTTGGGTTGTCGGATTTTGTTAAACCAGTGGTTTCGATTGACCACCTCAAACAGGTTGCCATAGGGATCCTGAAAATAAAAATGCTTTTTGCCATCGGGAGCAGTGGTTAATCCGGAAAGGATGTGGACTCCTGAACTTTTGAGCGTCTCGTAAACTTTGGGCACGTCAAATGATTTGATTTTGATCGCGTTGATGCCCAGGTCTCCGGGTTGTATCTGAAAATCAGCCTCTACTGGATTCCTGCCGACGTATTGCCAGATTTCAAAACCACCTCCACCGTTGAGATTGAGCGCCAGAATTGCGTGCCTTTTACGGGGTTGCCCACCAGTGTAGGGCAGCATTAGTTTAGCTTCCGCAGCCTCTTCGAAGATAGGAACATCGACCTGCAGGTGTTCGCGGTACCAATCCCAGGCTTCGTGAACATTGGATACGCCGATCCCTACTTGCTGGATACCACTGATAAAAGGTTTCTTCATAGAATTTCATTTTGATGATCCACAACGCTATTTCGCGATTCATTGGTGAAAACGAACCGTATAAGGATGTGGAACAAATAGATGTTTTTAGCTTTAATAACTGGCCGTAATCAGCAAAGGTACGAATTTTTACCTACGATGGCCAAATCGGGTATTTTTTCTCTCTATGGAGGGTTGTTGAAAGGGATGAAAAGCCCGGGTGGTGACGTGTGGAATATGTACCTATCATTCGACTACCATCAGTCTCAGTGAAACGCCAGCTCTATTTCGAAATGGATTTTCTCAAACCTCCAAAATGGAGAAGAGACCAAAGGTCTGGCAGACTTTTATTGAGGGAGCCGAGGATGCCAATCCGAGGGCAGCATAGACTATGCTACATAAGGCTTTCGATGGATATAGCCTGCCTCCCGACCAACGGAAGGAAGATACGGTGAAAAAGAATCCGTCATAAGTTGGATCATTCAACGTTCACTATACCAATACCTTTTCAGCCCGCTTATTGGCTATTTCTTCTTTCAGATGCTTCCAGCGCGGTCCCATAACCTTGTTCATCCCTTTGTCCACGATAAAATGCCGTGAAATATTCATCAGACCTTTGGCTTTGGTCATCAGGGAGGCATTGGCCCGTAAGCTGAGAGAATATCCACCCACTATATAGTGCATAAAATGCCAGCAGCCCATTGGCATAAAGAGAGTTTCCCCGTGTTCCAGTATGGTTCTGTATCCTTCGGCGTAGCGGAGAGCAGGGAAGCGGTCATAATCCGGATTGAGGACATCGACGTGGCTCTGGACGGTAAAAGGATGATTGTACAGAAAGACTTTCTGATCTTCATCAAATAAAATACACTCTTTCTGAGTCTGGAAATGGGTATGAAACACACAGGAATAATCTATGTCATAATGCAGGGCAACCTTGGAGCCTGCACCGCCGAAAAACATATACTGGTATTTCTCCATAAACCCATCCATGATCGTGTGTAGACTGAAGTCATTGACCATAGCAGGCGCGTGCTCAAATATATTGTACAGGAACATCCGCAAATCGGTGGGTTCGTTCTGGATCAGTTCCAGGTAATCACCCAACTTCATGGTCGTGGTGGGAGTCATGTATCCCTTTCCTGCTTTGTGGTAATCCTTGCCAAACAAAGGTACGTTGAGGTGTCCATATTCGGATTTGAGAAAATCCCAGGTCCATTTTTCGGTAGCCGGCCAATCCCTGGTCAGATCCGTAATCACCACCGGTGTTTTCGTATGCAGGTAAACTTCCTGAAATTCCTGTGGACTTATTCCAGTTATTTTTTCAATGGGCTTCAAATTCATAGCTGTATGATAATTTGGACTATAAAAACGCAATCATTCATCTTAACTACTAGTGCGCTGAGAACTAAGTAAATGATACTATTGACGAGATTATTTTTTGTCAGAT
>CALEIL010000497.1 GCA_937876435.1 uncultured Bacteroidota bacterium | reverse complement strand
TCAAAGGAAGAAATATTCAATCTGATCCAAAATCGAGATCCGATCATTGACCACGCCCTTTACATAGCTTCACCCAATTTGCATCGGAAGTTGGACCGCTGGACGGCAGGTGAATTAAAAGAAAAATCATTGAACTTTGATTTGTCCCTCCTTAAATACGTAACACGCATGTCGACGCGTTGTACGCCGTTTGGTTTGTTTGCGGGCATTGGCATGGGCCAATTTGGTGAGCGCAATGAGATCGTCTTGAATCGACCTGAGGAGCATACCACGCACACGAAATTGAGCCAGGATTTCTTGTACGCCTTGTATTCGAGGATTTCCAGGGATCCTGAAGTTGAGCGTTCGACCACCTATCTGACAAATAATACCCTCTACCGAAAACACAACCATTTCCGTTACATCGAATACAAGGATGAAAAAAAACATCGAAAATATACGCTTTCATCCGTTGAATTCAATGGTGTTTTGCTGGATGTAGCGAACATGTGCTTACGGGGAGCTACCTGGGAACAACTTATCCGCTTTTTAGTCAAAAAGGATATACCCCAGGAAGACGCGGAAAATTACCTACGGCTGTTGGTTGAGAACAAAGTAATTACTAATCAACTGGAACCGACTCCCATTTCCGAGGATAGCTTCACCCAATTTATACAGACCCTTTGTTCCAAGGGAAGTACATCCAGGCATTACCATTTTTGTCAGGATTTAAATAGCGCCCTGCAAAAGTTCGATGAAATGGGAGTTGGCATGAACGTCTCAGAATATCAATATTTACACAGTAATTTAAAGGAACTGCTTCCTAATCTTGAGGCTTCCAAAGCCTTTCATGTTGATGTAGGGCTGCGAACCACATTTGCCACGCTGGATCATTCCATTATTGAGGAAGTCCAAAAAGGGGTGGATGCATTAAATAGATTAACTCCACCGACAGAACACCAATTTCTTTCCCGTTTCAAGGCACAATTTTTCAGCCGCTATGAAAACGAAGAGATTCCACTGATAGAAGCCTTAGATTCTGAAGGTGGAATTCCAGTGGATGATACCGATAAAAAGGATATCAATCCCATGATCGATGATATTCCGCTGGGTGGCCTAAGGGAGAACGAATATTTGGAGATCAACCTACAGCAAAGGTTTATGCTGGAGAAATATTTTGATTATCTGGAAAATCAACAAAGCCATTCGATGCCCGATGTGATGGAATTGAAGGAGGAGGAAATGAAAAGTCTTCCTGTGAATTGGGATGATATACCAGCCACCTTTGGTGTAATGGCAGAAATAGTCGGTAAATCTGAGGGTAATCCGTCTGTCTACCTCAAAGCTGTGACTGGTATCAATGCTGCTAAGACCCTGTCGAGGTTTCATCAGCTTTCGCCCGAGATGAAAAATCATATCGCCGAAATTGCTGCTGCAGAAAAACGTTATTACGCCGATTCGGTGATCGCTGAAATCCTACATATTCCGCAAACCAGGGTGGGTAACGTCCTGATTCGACCCGATGTGTATGATTATCAGATACCGATCGTAATTCGATCCAACAAGCCTCATCGATATCAAATTCCCGTGCATGATCTCATGATCTCGGTGGTCAATGGACAAAACATCGTATTGCGGTCCAAAAAATTAAATAAACGGGTCATTCCGAGGTTATCCACTGCCCATAATTTTACCAACAACTCCATTCCTATTTATCGGTTTTTGTGCTATGTGCAAATGCAACATTTGAGGCCGGATCTGAGCTTTCGTTGGAATTCTTTGATTGCGAATCGAAAATTTCTACCCCGGGTTTGCTATGGGAACGTGGTCTTGTCCACGGCAACCTGGAATTTTTCAGCCGGAGAATTGTCCGGAAATCTGGATGTAGAATCCGGTAGTTTTCACCGTACGATAGCGGATTTTAGGGAAAAGCATCGATTACCGCGAAAGGTGCTGCATTCCCGGGGCGATCATAAGTTGCTGGTGGATTTTAGCAAATTGGAGTCCTGCCAAATGTTTTACGAAGAGGTGAAAAACAAACCGTTTACTTTAAAGGAATTTTTCCATGATACCGGTTATTCCTTTATCTCGGATCAGGAACATCGGGAGTATGCCGGTGAATTTATAATCGGATTTTACCGGAAGCCTAATTAGAAGTTATGCAGATCAAACGAAAATTTGTACCGGGGGAGGAATGGATCTTCCTTAAGATATACGGCGGACCAAAACTGCTGGAGCGACTCGTGGTGGAGGAGGTCTTCCCCTTGTTGGAGGATATGATCGGTAGGGAGGATATCCAACATTATTTTTTTATTCGGTACGCTGACCCTGAATACCACATTCGATTAAGGATTTACAACCAGGATCCGATGGCCAATTACCGGGTTATGGAGGCATTGACGGAAGCTTTGTGTGGGAAGGTACGCGACCGTAGTATTAGTCGGATAACCTACGATACCTACCATCGGGAAATTGAACGATATGGAATTCGGAGCATGGAAGCGGCAGAGCAATGGTTTTATCTGGATTCTGCTGCTCTTTTAAGTTTTTTCCGTGAAACCGATAGTTCCAATGCATTCCGTTGGCTGTACGCTATGTATTGGATCGACCATCTGATGGATGCCTTTCAATTCTCTGAAGATCATAAGGCAGTGTTTTACGAATCTCGTTTTCAGAACTATGCTAGAGAGCACGACCTTCAAAAACCAGCTCGTGTGGTCATGGACAAAAAGTATCGAAAGGTCTCCAGCCAGATCGATCAAATGTTTCAATCGAGAGGCGAAGAAAACATTATCCAAATCATTGCCACGGGGGTGCATACTTTTAGCCGGAGATCCGAGAGATTGGTGGACAAGATTTTGGATTTGCAATCCAGTGGAATACTGGAAATAGAGTTGGAATCTTTTGTGTCAAGCTTGATTCATATGCACGTCAACCGGATGTATCGAACCCGGCCACGGGTGTATGAGATGCTCATCTATTACTTTCTGAATAAATTTCACAAGTCCAGGGTAGCGCGTGCCAGATATTCGGTGGACTCGTGACTGAGGTAGAGGTAGAGGTTCAGGTTGAGGTAGAGGTTCAGGTAGAGGTAGAGGTTCAGGTTGAGGGTAGAGACGCAAAATCTTGCGGCTTTGCAGAAACTATAGTTGCAGTTCTTTCAAATGTTTCATAGACCAACATCTCCTTGTTAGATTTTCTCGACAAATTCAGGATCGTATGGACATTTGTCCTGATCGACCACAAATTTGATTTTCATTGCTTTCATCACCGCTTTTAAAGCTTCTGTTTGGTTTCGATCATCTGTATATGCGGTGATCTTAATTGGCTTCATCTGTTTGGTTTTTAATCATCTCGGTCAAATATCCGAAAACTTTCCTTGTACTGGGGGCATACAACGCACGATGACGACCATAGTATTATCTGGTGACCATTAAGTATCGTACCGTATTTTCCGGCGTGATTTTTGCTGTTATAGCACACTACAAAAGGGTCCGAAACAATGAGAATATAGGGAGTTGAATGGGAGAAATGGTGTGGGAGAAAGAGCGAGAATGAAAATCAGAATGAAGAAAATTCAGAGTGAAAATGAGGGATCTAGTACGTATATATAACATTAGTATTCATATTGGAAAACTGTTTGATGAGAAGAGCGAGAAACAGAATGAGAATGAGGAAATATCAGGGTGGAAGTGAGCGCTTTTGCTTTAAAAATAAATGTGTTGAGAAACGAACTGGTATGAAGAGCGAGAAACAGAATGAGAATGAGGAAATATCAGGGTGAAATCTCCAGATTTCACCCTGATATTGTGCCCGGAACAGGAGTTGAACCTGCACGTCCAATGAAGGACACAAGGCCCTCAACCTTGCGCGTCTACCAATTCCGCCACCCGGGCTGGGATATGGAAAAGTGAGGGCAAATTTAAGAAAAATTTTGATCGAAGATGGCGTGGTCACATTTTTCTCAAAAAATTTCTGTTCCAGGATTTTTGTGCTTGTTTTGCATATTATTACATATGTTATAAAAAATTAATATATTAGCAGTTGGAAATGCAATAACCCAAACCCGATCCATGGCGAGAAAACGAAGTCGATCCAAAAAATCCAGGACCAAATGGACCATTGATAAGCGGTGGCGGGCCATCACCGCGCTGTTTATCGCAATGATGTCGATCTTTTTATTGATCGCACTGACCAGTTATATTTATACGTGGAAGGATGACCAGGATAAGGTGATCGAATTTTCCTGGGAATTGTTGCTGGCTAAGGATATTCCGGTACAAAATTGGCTCGGTCGTTTCGGTGCCATCATTTCCTTTATCACCTTTTACAAGGGCATCGGAATTACCTCATTTTTACTGCCCGTTTTTGGATTGGGCGTGGCGATCATCGTGTTTTTCAAACGACACTGGATGCAGTTTATCCGACTGGCCACCTACCTGAGTATCGCCATCCTGATTTTTCCACTGACCTTCGAATTTCTGTTGCATGCCTCCCCGTTTGCCTGGGGTGGTGCGCTGGGCTACGCGCTTTTTCAATACCTGTCCTCGTTGATCGGGATGGTGGGACTGGGCGTGATGCTGGCGTGTGCTTTCGTAGGTCTGGCGTACTGGCACAACGAATACCTCCCCCAAATCCGTAGCACGTTCCGATTGAGGTGGTCCGCCTTACGAAGGGGACAGAAAAAATTTGTGGATACCTTCCTGTCTGGTGAAGCCATGCAAAATTCGGAGCGGGGTACATCCGTGGCCGAGACTGCGGTACAACCCATCGAACCGATCGATCAAACCGATACCGACTGGGAGGATTCTCCCGGTAGGGAACCAAAAGTTCTGGAAGGAGCGATCGAACTGGATACGACCGATCTTTCAAATAATAAACAATCACGAGAATCCAGGGAAGAGGAATCTATGACCGGCACGACGGGGATTCAGTTGGAAATGGATGAAAACAGTTTTGCACCCAGCTATCAGGAAGAGCGCTCCGAGCCCCAGGTGCGGGATTCTACCCTTGAAGACGATCATCTGCTGGAAGTGGAACGGGAAGATAAAACCCAGCTTCTGGAGCCATTTGACCCCACTAAGGAACTTTCCAGCTATACCAATCCTGTGCTGGACCTACTGGATAATTATATGACCGATTCGGTGCACATTAATCGTAAGGAGCTGGAGTCCAACAAAGACCAGATCATCACGACGCTTCAAAACTATAAGATTGAGATTACCAAAATCCGAGCGACCATAGGCCCTACGGTGACCCTTTACGAGATCATC
>CALEIL010000496.1 GCA_937876435.1 uncultured Bacteroidota bacterium | reverse complement strand
TTTTTTGAATTGGTTGAGAAAGTTGAGATTGTTGAGAATGTTAACATCGAAAAAATACATTTGACATTTTTCAACCCCCTAAACCTACTAAACCATCTAAACCCTTTTTTAAATTGGTTGAGATGTGAGCATCAAATAATACATTTAACACTTCATCTTCAACCTCCAAAAAAAAAATTAAAAATTATTTCATCCCGACTGACTTTTTTACGACGACCGGTGTATTAAGGTCAAAACAAAGAACCATGAGAGCTTTAACTTACCTGTCAACCATTATTGTTTCATTCCTGACGCTCAATTCCTGTCTCAAAGACGATTGTACTCTGTACAAGGAATATGCCCAATACGAACCGGTGTATATCACCCAGGCCGAGTTTGATGCTCCCGTGGAGTACAAAACGGTGCGCCCTATGGAAAGCACCGGAACGATATTCGCGTACGGACGATACATCTTCGTAAATGAATTCCAAAAAGGCATTCATATCATCGACAATCAGGTTCCTTCAAATCCCAAAACACTGGGATTTATCGAGGTCACTGGCAATACCCATTTTACGATCAAAAACGATATTTTATACGCCAACAAACTCGAGGATCTGGTAGCCATCGATATTTCCGACATCAACCATCCGAAACAAGTCAATCGGCTACCGGGGGTTTTTCAGTTGCACCGCGCTCAGACTTCCAGTCAAGGCATCCTGGCATATTACAAAACTACCAATGAGACATTGGAGCTGGATTGTAATGACAACCGGTACAACTCCTTAATGTTTTCGATCGATGACCGGGTATTCTTTGATTTTAATGCCGGTGCTTCGGTTGAACTTGCTTTTGCCAGCGCCAATCAAAATTCAGCAGCTAAAGCTGAATCTGGAAGCGCCCCGGTCACGCTGGGCGTAGGAGGTTCCATGGCCCGGTTCACGACCATGGGAGACCGGCTGTATATTTTATCAGACTTTTCCTTGGAAACCGTCGACATTTCGTCGGGCCAGAATCCGGAAAAAATGGGTACCACCGACATTACATTCAATGCCGAAACCATCTATCCGTTTGGCAACTATCTGTATATCGGGACTACCAACGGCATGCATATCTACAGCATTTCTGCGACCGGCATCCCTGAACATGTTTCCACCACCGGCCACCTCCAATCCTGTGACCCCGTGATAGCAGATGATTCTTATGCCTACGTCACCTTACGCGGCGGGACAGAATGCGGTGGCTTCACGAATCAACTCGAGGCCTACGATTTAGAAAACCAATTGAGTCCCAAACTGATTCAGACTTACCCGATGGAAAATCCCCACGGACTGACCAAAATAGGTGATTATTTATACGTGTGTGAAGGCATTGCGGGTTGGAAAAAGGTTAAATCCAACCTCCCCGGTCAATTTACCACAGAAATAACCAATACGGATCATTCAGCTTTTGACGTGTTGGTCACCCCCCAATCCACTCTTCTGTTTGTAGGTCGCAAAGGTATTTACCAATACGATCTGAGTGGAAGCACACCCAAACTTTCCAGTGAAATCGAATTTGTATTACCATGAGGACGTTGTATATAGTGACCTTCGTTTTGGGATTCTGGCCGTACGCCATGTCCCAATCGGATGTAAAACTTAAGCTCAAAAGCAATGAAACCATCAAAGGAGAATGGCTGGGGATGGAGGATGGTCAGTATATGGTGGATATGGATGAAGAAGGCGTTTTGCTGATACCTCATGAGATGGTATACAAGTTGCGCATCAAGCGTCCACCACAGGACTACCCACGCTACGATAACAATAGGAACGCCGTATTCTACGGGATCTCAGGAGATTTCACCACGACGGTTGGCCAGGCCAATCAAAACTTCCAAGGCCTTGGAATCAAAGGAACCTTAGGGTACGACTGGAATCATGATTACGCCCTCAAGATATCCGCTGGTTACCGGAATTTGAATTTAGGGAATCCGGAAACTTTTATTCCCGTTTCCATCACTCCCGTAAAATATCTTACCAGGGGGAGGTATCTCCTCTACGGCGGTCTGGAGGCTGCCTATAACTGGGGTATTGAGAACCCCTGGAAAACGGGGACGATCCGCACGAACCCGTGGATTTCTTCCTGGCAGCCATGGCCAGGGTCTCGTCATACCAATGGTCAGGGACCCTCGGTGACCCCCCTGCTGGGTGTACGAATGATTGGTAAAGATGGCGTGGACCATGAAATGAGCATTGGATTGCATTTTCAGAAATTTGCATCCGAACGGGAATTGGAAGACGACATTTATTCCAGGGTGGAACTGACGTACCGGCGTTGGCAGATAAGTTATGGGATCGTGTTTTAGACTATATCCCATTCACTTTTATCTTTCTCGCTCTGTTTCCCCGTAGCCTCAGGCTCCGGGATAATAACCGCTCTCTGCTCTCCTTCTCGCTCTGTTTCCCCGTAGTCTCAGGCTCGGGGATAATTACCGCTCTGCTTCCCTGAAGCTCTCGGTTCCGGGAAGTGGGCGTTTGTAATAAATTCATGTAATTTTTCTTCTGAACTCTCCTGCGCCATTTGAGCCGAAATACTTTCAGCATTTTGTCTATATTCCGGGTTTTGGTAGAGATCAAGAATGAGGGGTTCCAGATTTTGCCTGGTGATTTTACTTATTTTGATCCCTTTTGGCCCGGCCCCTTTTTTCCAGATGATCTTATTCCATAAGAATTGATCGATAAAATGGGGTATGGCCATCGAGGCACATCCGTATTTGAGCGCTGTATGAACCGTACCGGATCCACCGTGATGGATGACAGCGTAGACCTGCGGGAAAATCCAGTGATAAGGAATGGTTTTTGTAAAATAAAACAGGTGGTGATCAAAAGAATCAGGGGTGATAAATGCTCCGGCATTGGTTGCAAAGATGGCCGGGATGTCTAGTTTTTGTAAAATATCAAGGAACATAGTAGTTAAGAATTCAGGGTTGGGATTAACCATACTTCCCATGGAAATGAAAACAATTTTTTGGTGTCTGGTGAGAAAGGATACCAATTCTTCGTCAGGAGTAAATTCGATGGATTGTCGCCGTTCGAAAAATCCGGAAACTACCGTCCAGTCTTCCCAGTAATCAGGTTCTTCAAACAGAGAATTGGATATAGCGTATACCGTTTTCACTTTCCTGGCAGCCCTTATGATTTCTCCTTTCGTGATTTTCCGGTCATAATTGAGGTGTTTCATAGCTCTCCTGGTGGAATTGGCCGCCCCATCTTCAGCCAATTTGTACGTGAACCTATTGAGAAACGGGCCAAAATTTCTTTTAAATAAAATATAGGGATGATCGTGCACGTAATGTATCCCATAAGGCACGGCGGAGATTAAAACGGTCTGTCCCGGGTGATCCAGCATCCATACGAAGGGGTAAAATGAAATACCATTGTGTACGACTAGATCAGGATCGGCCTGCTGTACGGCCTGGTATTGTTTCTCAATGGTGTCTTTTTCAATATCCAGATGCTTTTTTACAAATCGCAATTGGGAAATCAGCTTTCCTATACCCGACTGACGTCCGCCGATAGCCTTTTGAGCGGTATCGGTTTTGAGAACCTCCATGTATTCCGAACCGAGTGAAATGAATTCCATAGGACCGTTCTCTACCAGATACCTGAATTCCCCGGAGAAAGCACAGGTCACATCATGTCCATAGCGCATCAGGACTTCGGCGATGGCCACCATGGGTTCTACATCGCCACGAGTACCAATGGAAAGGACCAATATTTTCATAATTATTATTTATGATAGTTTTTGTTACTATTGAGGTATTCCACAATTTCTGATGCGTTGTTCCGGTTCCTCCATATCCTTTCACCGTAATCCACGTTCTGTTTTCGCCAGCGACGATTTAAGATTGGAATCATATCCGTACGGTACGAGTGAGACGGATAAATTCAAAAGCGTAGATAATGATTTATAACTTTTATAAAAGAGAGCACCACATCAAACCACTAAATTACACTAAAATGATTCAAGCCCAAAATGCCCGCTCTAAAACTCAATGGACAATGGACAAGGGATAATGGATAATGGACAAGGGATAATGGACAAGGGATAATGGACAATGGATAATGGATAATGGATAATGGACTAAAATCGAAGCCCCCTTTTGGAGGACTATTCGTTTATTAGAGGTTCAGAGTTACACCGATCAAAAACTACCCTAAAGGATTTTCATTACATATACCGGAGATTGGATCGTAACAATCTACCGTGGTGCACCATTTGATTGCTCCCTATCGGTCTGACAGGGAAATTCAGTCGCCGTAATCTTAATTGCTTACTTTTACTTTCTCCAGATGCGCCAGATCAAAATTATTGTTCATAATGATGGTGTCCCCGGCTTCCACCCCTTCCCGGATCAGATAGGAATCACTGTTTTCACCGCCCAGTTCCACATAATTCCATTCTGCCCGGTTATCCGGGGAAAGCGTAAACACGACCAGTCGATTTTGTCGATCCACCACCGCCGCCTTTGGAAGAACCAGGACATCCTGTATCGCATCCCGGATAAATACATTGACACGCATGCCATCCCGGTATGGAATATTCCCCTTTCCTATCTGTGCCCGGCAAACTATCATACCTTGTTGATTGACTACGGGGCTGATATTGGTGATCCGCCCTGTTCCGGATAGTTTTTCCACCGATTGAAAAAATGGTTCAATCTGAATCGACATCCCATTTTGAACCCGTTGCATCTCCGATTCCAGCACTGGAAATTCTATAGACAAATGGCGGTTGTCCACCAGGGTACACACTTTGTCATAAGCCGAAGTATGCGCACCCGCGTTGACCTTCAGATCAGCAATGGTGCCAGCGAATGGAGCTTTGATCTGACTGTTGGCCAGCTCATGGTTCAGTCGTTCCTGGTCGATCAACAGGGATTCCATGTTAAACTGGATCGCGGCATTGCGTTTCACCTCTTCCGGGATGTCGGCGAGCTGATTAGGTTGGTAACCGAGATTGATGTAATGATTCTCAATATTTAGTTTATTCTGATTGAGCTGAGCCTCGAGTTTTTTCATTTCATTGCGGATCACAAAATCGTCCAGGGCGACCAGTACATCGCCTTTCTCCACGTGTTGGCCATCCCGGACCGGAACGTCGATGATCAGGCCTTGAGCGGTAAACGGTACATCGATCTTCCTGCTGGAACCCACCTTCCCCTGGCTGATGACTTCCCGGTAAAAAGTACCCGTTCTCAGAATGCTCGTGTCGACTTCGGTCAAACGGTCACTGAAAGATTCCGCAGTAGAGGGATCGGCCTGAACCTCCTTCTCCTCCGGGTTGTCACTCGTACAGGATGATATCGTGAAGGTGCACAGAATGATCCAAACGATACCTGTCAAATGGCTTTGCAATGGGTTGAAGGCCTTAAAGACATTCTTTAATAATAGGGGGGCATAAATACTATATATCAACATGTTACATTGTTTTACTTCAATTTTCATGGTAAATCAATTCTTCGTTGCGATCAAAATCAAAAAGCGTTATAGATCGGATCTGGTAATACACTTTCACGGCTTCTGATCTGGTCTGATAATAGGTCAGGGTCGCGTTGTCCAGACTGGTCCGGTTTTGCTGGAGGCTCACCCAATCTACCTGCCCCCTGAGATACTGAGCTCTGATGGACTCGTATATTTCTTCGGCGGTGCGAAGTGCCACTTCATCGACCGCCCGTTTTTCCTTCAGAAACTGATAACGTTGATACAATTCGATGACCTGTCTGGTGATCTGACGTTCTTCCTGGGCGATCGTTTTTTCCAATTCTTCGAGCTGGGTATTGGCCAGTTGCCGGTTAATCTCACGTCGCCCCCAGTCGGTGATGGGCATGCGAAAACCAATAGAGAGCAATTCGCGGTCGAGGAAATTATACTGCAACCCGGAAAATGTTTCCGCCGTATTGTTGAGACCGAGCGAAGCGCTGATATCCAGAGCTACACCCCGGTCTTTTTCTGCCTCTTCGATATCCCGGTTTGCCTGTGCCATCCTCAGTCGAATACCGGCGGTCCTGGCCCGGTGATGGATCGCCTGTTCGATAGCAACAGGCAGATCGATATCCGGCAAATAAATCTCCGCCGTGCTGACCGGCACCAAAAAATGGTCCCGATCCAGGCCGGATAAATCCATCAGATGCCGGTTCATATTTTCATACTCCAGGGCAACAGACCGGTAATCCACGTCCGTCCTCAGGGTATCCAGAGCCAATTGTTTCATTTCTGCCAGACTACCGGTCCCTCTCCGGAATAGCTGTTCCTTGATCCGGATCAGCGAGCGGGCGTCCTCTATTTTGCTTTTCATAAGCTCCATCCGCCGCCTGATCAACTCCAGGTCGTAGAATCCGCTGACCACAGAATAGATGACGGATTCCTGTTCCAGTACCCGTAGGGCATCCGTCTGTTCTTCCTGTCGCTGAAGGATTTCTTTTTGCCATTTGATCGAGTTGAATTGGAAAAGTGGTTGTTCGATTCCGATCGTCACCGGGGTGAAAAAATAGCTTTTGGAATACGGAAAAGCATCCGTTTTAAAGACATCGAGGCGTTCGATGTTGGAAGACACGTAGATGCGTCCACCGGTCGATGCCAATTGATAATCCAATGAAGCTCCCAGGCGATTGCGCATGGTGGATTGATTGACAAATTCTTCCTGTCCGTCGGGTAAGCTGATGACATTAATGGCCCGGTTGAGAATGGGAATCTGCCCGTTGATATTGAGACTGGGTTTCAGGAAGGTTTCGAATCGGTCGTACTGTAGGCTTGCGATGGCATACTGGATATTGGCCAGTTCGAGATCCGGGGACTGAGCGAGCGAAACCTGGATGAGGTCGTCTGCGGTCAGGTACAGGGTGTCATCCCGGATTGGGCTGGGCGTAGGATCATCTGCCATGGTCAACGGTGGATCTTGGCCATGACTCCCCATCACCCCCAGAAAAATATAAAACAGGATGGTATAAAAGAATTTCACATTGATATTTATTTATATAAATCTTA
>CALEIL010000495.1 GCA_937876435.1 uncultured Bacteroidota bacterium | reverse complement strand
GCGTGTCCATCGGGGAAAACCAGCAGATTTCTGCGCGAAGCCTGTTTTTCTTCGGCGGTGCCAAAAGTCTGATTTTGGAAACTTCTCTTTCCGGAGAGTTCACCGAACTCAACCTATACAATAAAGTGCTGGCCAGGACAGGCATTTTCCGCCACAACCACCTTCATGCCGGAATGAATTTATCCAAAATGTGGGCTGGGAACCTTCAAATCGGGGTGGGAACGAGATGGGAGCTTCTCACCTTCAACCCTGAAATACAGAGCATCTTACGACCCAGGGGAAGCACACGATTTTTCAATTCTCACGTGCTGTTAAAATTCAACAACCAGGACGAAGCGTATAACCCACACAGGGGTAATAAGATCGATGTCGAATTTGGATGGACCTTCAGTCAAACTCCCCGATTCAGTTATTCCGAAAGCGATGGAGGTCAAAACCATTCGCTCGAAATCCCGCACGAAAACTATCAGAGCCTTCGATATATTTCCGCCCACTACTTTCCCGTCCGGAAGCATACGTTGTACCTCAAATTTCAAGGTGGGATGCATTTCGGCAACCAGGTTCCGTACCTCGACAATTTTCTGGTGGGAGGCAACAATCTCGTCACCCGAAACCAAATTCTATTTCCTGGCTTTCGGGTCAATGGGTTATCTGCCTCCAGTGCTGCTTCGGCACAACTGGGGATGGCGTTCAATATAACCTCCAAATTTTCAATCGCCTTGGGTAGCAGCGGACTGATCCACGATTTTGTCGTTGGAAATTATGAAGCACCAGACCAGGTCAACGGACCGGTGGCGGGATTCAACCTTACGGCGGGATATCGAACTTTCATCGGACCCGTCGAAATCACCATGATGTACAATACGATCAACCACAAAGTGATCTCTGGATTTAACCTCGGGTATTCGATGAATTTTTCCGATTGAAATTTGGCAGAGGGATCCGGGAAGTGTCGAATTTTCTATACTGAATAAAGGAATCGGATGGGGAAGTGTTATGCGAAAAAACCGGTTGCTTCAAACTACGAAATCTTTCATTACGAAGAATTGAGTCGATGACGCCATCACCCGGGATACCGCCCGCGCCCTGATCTGCTATGCCCGGGAGGATGAGATCATCAACACCAAAGTGGTGTTCAAAGGCGCCGGTTTCGTCAACGATGTAGAAAAAAACCAACGTGTACCAGGTGCTGAAAAGCCATGGGATCGAGAATGTGAAGACGATATGATAGTTTTGAATTGATCAAGGAGGCGAAGGAACTTTCGAGTACATATTTATAGCATGTAACGGAACCTTTCAAAATCAGTAATATTGGTTGGTTAATCCGTAATCCATATACTTTTGAATAAAAACGAAGTAGTAACTTTGAAAGAGACTGTCTGGGATTGGTCCATGCGGATGTATACCTAAGCCCGCCCAAACACGTACGGGCAAGCTGGAGCCGGCACCGGGGTATGAAGCATGAGGGAAAGGAAGCCTGCCAACCTTGCGGTATCGCAGGCAGGTAGGCAGGGATTACCGAGCCAATAGAAGTTAAAATACAAAAACCTATTCTATGAAATATTTAATTTTAGCAATTTTTGTCATTCTGATGTGTTCATCGGTTTCTGCCCAGCTTACACTGGAAAAAATTTGGGAATCCGACTCTGTAACCCTTCAAAATCCAGAGTCAGTACTCTATGATCCTTCGTCCAATTCGCTCTTTGTATCCAGTATGGGTTCAGGTGCTATAGTTCAGATGGATCAGAAGGGAATGGTGATCAATGACGAATGGATATCAGGACTTCATTCCAATAAAGGCTCGGCGATATCCAACGGCAAGCTTTATACGTCCGAAACTACAGAAATTGCAATCATCGATATAGATAAAGCCTCCATAGTCAAACGTATTCCCATTGAAGGGGCTGTCATGTTAAATGATTTGGCGGTAGATTCCAAAGGAGTACTCTATGTGAGCGATACCCGAACGGGAAAGGTTTATAGAATTGAAGGAGACAATCCTTCCGTATACCTTGAAAATATTCCGGGTGCCAATGGTTTGTTAACGGTTGGATCCGATTTATACGTTGTGGGGTCTACCAACTTTCTAAAAGTAAATGCCCAAAAAGAAGTCACAAATATCGCCGACGGATTTGAAAGCGGGCTTGATGGCATCGTGATGATCGACGAAGGCGAATTTGTGCTCAGCAATTACAAAGGCATATTATATTACGTCAATGCGGATGGAACTTCGCAATTATTGCTGGATAGTCGGGCGAGTGGCGTCATGGCCAATGATATCGACTACGACGAAAAGAGCAAAACGCTTTTTGTTCCTTCATTTGGCACAAATCGTATCATAGCGTATGAAGTAAAATAACATTCTGAAAATATGAATCTGTAAAATCAAGTAAAATGAACCAAAAAACCATGCTGTATTTAGTCGCTCTTCTTTTCATAGCCGGATGTAGCGAACAGGCTCAAAAAGAGGATTCGGTTCCAAAAATTGTTTGTGCACCGGGGAATGGTGGCATCACCTTACCGGAGGGATTTTGTGCTACCTTGGTCGTGGAAGAACTTGGTTTGCGTGAGGATCATAGTGCCCGTCATATAGCCGTGGCAAACAATGGCGACATATATATGAAGACACGCAGTCCGCAAGGTGGCATCGTCGCGTTGCGTGATACGAACGGAGACTTCCGCGCTGACATCATCGAATATTTTAGCGATATGACCGGTACCAGAAACGGAATCCTATGGGAGACTGGCATGGCGATCCACGATGGCTATTTATGGGCTTCGAATACCACGGCTGTCTATCGCTGGCCCTTGCCTCAGGACGGTGAACTCGTCCCCAAAGGAGAACCGGAAATCGTAGTCGGTGGATTTCCTGAACAGAATTCTCACGAATCAAAAGCATTCACATTCGACCAAAGTGGTAATTTGTACGTGGCGGTGGGTGCGCCTTCCAATGCATGCCAGCAAGAGGAACGCACCAGCGGTTCTGCCGGGATATTACCCTGTCCGATACTGGAAGAGCACGGTGGTATATGGCGTTTCTCCGCCACCCAAACGGGACAGGTTTTCAGCGCAGACGCCCGATACGCCACGGGGCTGCGCAATGTCGTCGGTCTTGACTGGAATGTGGCTAGTAATTCACTGTTTGTGATGCAGCACGGGCGTGATCAATTGCACACCCTATGGCCAGACTACTATACCGTAGAGGACAACGCCGAACTCCCCTCCGAATCAATGTTTCAGGTCAATGAAGGAGATCAGTTTAGCTGGCCCTACGGTTATTTTGATCATAGGAAGAATGAACTTATGCTTTCTCCGGAATATGGTGGCGATGGAGAAATTCCTATTTCGGAAAGCGAGTTTGCCGATAGGTTTGAGGAACCGGTCCTTGCTTTTCCGGGTCACTGGGCACCCAACGACCTGTATTTTTACTTGGGAGACCATTTTCCCGAACGATACCACGGTGGTGCCTTTATCGCATTCATGGGCTCCTGGAATCGGGCTCCTTTGCCCCAGCAAGGGTATCAGGTTGTCTTCGTGCCTTTCAATAACGGACAACCTTCCGGGGATTACGAGGTCTTTGCGGATGGATTTGCCGGGGTCGATCCGATCCCCAATCGAGGGGCGGCCGTATACCGCCCAATGGGTTTGACTATGGGGCCCGATGGTGCTCTATTTATTTCCGATTACAAAAAGGGGCGCATCTGGCGCGTAGTGTACACCGGGGAATCGACATCAGTGGAAAATGAGATGGGATCTTTACCCGGGGATACCAATGATCAACTTCCTGCTGAGGCAGCTGGCTCTGCATCAGTCACGGGTGAGGAACTCTTTAGCCAGATGCAATGCAATACCTGCCACTCTGTTAACCCGGAAAACCCCGTTTCCACGGGTCCGCCACTATATGACCTGTACCAAAGTGAAGTGACTTTGCAGAATGGTCTGGCTGTCATAGCGGATGAAGGCTATCTCCGCGAGTCGATCCTGCAGGCGAATGCCAAAATCGTAGAGGGCTATATGCCGGTGATGCCGAGCTATGAAAATCTCCTCGGTGAAGATCAGGTGAACTATCTCATCTCGTATATGAAGATCTTATAGGAGTTTGAATCTGCCTGTCGGTTACGGTAGGCAGGTTGGGCCGGTATCTGTTTGGGGAAATGGAAAGGCTGAGGCAGATCCCCCATGCTTCCCTAAGTGCCCTGGGGACACTCTTCCGCTATCCTCGTCCGCTAATCGCGTTCTACCCCATATAACGGAAAGATGTTAATACATCGCAGATATTTTACTACTTCACATTTTTAAGAGACGGTAGAAAATTCGATATGATTTGGGGAAATACTTTCTATATGTCCATTCAAAGCTTCAGCATCCTGTATAGCCTTCTTTACCTTTTTTGAAGGACTAAAAAACACAAAAAAAACGGATGGGACTGGCTTTGTCACATAATATTCGACCCTCTTTACATCCCATCCTTTTTCCAGCGTTCCTCTGATTTTTGAGGTAACCTTGGTTCAATATTACATCGATCATTATTTTCCAAATGAAATTTCTTCCAAATATCGAATCCAATATCTTCTGACAGATTCGACCCACTGATAGCGTGCTAAATAGGGTCTCCTTAAAATCTCATAACAACCAGATATTTAGCATATTAACCTTCGAATTTGTTTGTTTTAGCGAAAGGTTATTGATGTATATATGCTATAACTTT
>CALEIL010000494.1 GCA_937876435.1 uncultured Bacteroidota bacterium | reverse complement strand
AGAAATAATAACATATTACTAATTATCAAAAAAAATTATGAAAAGGAATTTTACTCATCGTAAATGGATTATAGCCATTTCGTTCCTGTTGTTCTTATTTGCATCCCCATTCCAATCGAACGGGAATGCAGTAGAGAAAATGAGCCTGGAACAAGCCATCCAGAAAATCAGCGTCCAGTACGAAGTTTATTTTACGTACAATAAGTCCCTCGTTCAGGAAATCGAGGTGGATCTTGATGTATCGGAACAAAAGAGTCTCGAGGAAGTCATGGAACAGGTACTGGTGGGGACAAAACTTCAGTATCGAATCCATGAAGAGAAATTCGTCATCATTTACAAAAGCGATCGTGAAGGCATCTCTTCGTTGAAAAAGATGGCCCAACATCTCGATGAATTGATCGTCATGGAAGAAAAACGAAATACCGAGCTGAACGCACCGTCTTCGCGGCTGGGCACACCTTCGATCCTGAGCAATATAAAATTGACCAGACATCGTATGATATTAAACGTTTCCGGGACCGTTACCGATCAGGCCGGAGAGCCGCTGATTGGCGTCAACGTGATAGTTCAGGGAACCAATGAAGGGACCGCTACGGATATCGACGGTCGATTTAGCCTGTCGGACGTAAGTCAAAATGCCACCCTGGTTTTTTCCTATGTAGGTTATCAAAAACAGACTGTCGAACTCAACGGCCGTACCCAGATTTCGATCACCATGCTCGAAGATTCACAAACGCTGGATGAAGTCGTAGTAGTTGGCTACGGCACTCAAAATCGGGAAGATATGACGGGATCTGTTTCCACGGTCGCGGCGGAGCGACTCGAGAACCGACCGGTGACCAACGCGGCCACAGCCTTACAGGGAGTTTCCCCCGGGCTAGTGGTTACACGGCAATCCGGTCAGCCAGGCAATGAAGATATCAAGATTCAGATTCGGGGCGTGACCTCCATCAATGGGGATGTCGATCCACTGGTTATTCTGGATGGGATCTCTGTTCCGGTCAGCACGCTCCAGAGCATGAACCCCAATGACATTGAAAGCATCAGCGTACTGAAAGATGCTGCAGCAGCGGCTGTATATGGGGCTCAGGCATCGGGAGGTGTCATCGTGGTCACCACCAAAAAAGGGGAGAAAGGTAAAACCGTTTTCAACTACTCGAATCTCTTCGGAGCCAGCCGGTTTTTGAACCAACCCGAACGAGTCACCTTGCTGGAAGAAATGGAATTTTCCAATCTTTCCTTCAAAAATGCGGGTCTGGGTTTGGCGTACAGCGAATCTGATTTCGAGCGGGTGCGAAATGGGGTTGTTACATCCATCCATCCTTCCGATTCCAATCAATACATTTCCTTTGATCCCACGGACCCTGCCAGGCAGACCATTCGGGATCAGACGCATATGCAAAATCACAATTTTTCCCTGATGGGCGGGGGTGAAAACTTTAATTTTCACGGTTCACTGGGGTATTACAACCAACAGGGGGCGTTCAAAATCGGACCCGATAACTATGAAAGGTACAACGCGCGGATCAACGTCGAAACAAAATTGACCCAACACCTTTCCCTTAATTCCAATGTATCGTTTAGCAAAACCGACCGCGAATCTCCTTCGGAAAGTATTTCCTCATTATTGGGTCTGGCGTATCGGTATCGCAGCAGACATCCCATTTTCACACCGGAAGGTCGTTTGAGCGCTGAAGGATCAGGAAGTGGGGCCAATACTCCTTATGCTTATTTGGCTGAAGGGGGATACGACAATGAGAATAGCAACACTCTCAATGGGGTTTTTACCCTGAGCGCTGTCGACCTGGTAGACGGTTTACGCCTACGAGCGATCTACGGGGGGCAGCACAATCAACGGATCAACGATGTATTTGAACGGACTGTGGCCCTTTGGGGACGATTCCGACCAATATACAGCCTCAATTTTCCCAATGAATTGAGCCAGGATCAGATCACCAGAACCAATACCAATTTCCAGTTTTTGGCCGACTATAATATCAATATAGCCGAGAATCACCAGTTCGTTTTATTGGGCGGGTACCAGTTTGAGGATTACAAATACACCCTGACCAGCGCAAGCGCTGCCAATCTGATCAACAACGATTTGCCCATCCTACAGTTGGGCGATGATGCTACCAAACAAAACAGCCAATCGATCAATGAATACGCTTATCAATCGGGATTTGCCCGGGTAAATTACTCTTACCGGAGCAAGTACGTGCTGGAAGCTACCGTCCGGGTGGATGAAAGTTCACGGCTGGCTCCGGGATTGCGAACCAAGGTATTTCCCTCAGCTTCCGGGTCGTGGAATATACACAATGAAGACTGGATGACCGAATCCACGGTCTTTTCCAGACTTAAACTGAGAGCTTCCTGGGGGCAGCTTGGAAGTGCCCTTGGAAGCGGCATTGGCAACTATGATTTCGTGAACCGGCTAGACCGGGGCAATACTTTGATATTGGGTTCACCGGAAGTGCGTCAAACCTACTACTTCCAAAACGAGGTTCCTTCCAACAGTCTGACCTGGGAGACCGTGGAAACCATGAACAGTGGCGTGGACTTTGGGTTTTTTCAAAACAAATTATTGTTGTCGGCTGATTATTACATCAAGTATAATCGAAATATGCTGACTCCGGTGAAACTGCCGGCGACCTATGGTGTGGGATCTTCACTGATCAACAATGGAGAATTGAAATCATGGGGATGGGAAGTCGAGATGAATTACAGGAATACTTTGCGGAACGATTTCAATTACAACATTGGATTCAATGTCACCGACAATCAAAACAAGCTAATCAGTTATGAAGGGCAGCGTACGGTGGAAGATTGGGTAGTCCCCATTCTGGAAGGATATCCGTATCGAAGTCTTTGGGGCTTTAAAGAAGCCGGATTATTTCAATCGGAACAAGAGGTGGAAAGCTGGGCATTCCAGGATGCCAGGACGGGACCCGGCGATCAGAAATATGAAGACCTCAATGGCGACGGTGTGATCAATATTGGTGGCGGAACGCCTGATGATGCAGGGGATTTGGTTTATTTGGGAACGGACCAGCCTCGATACAATTTTGGTGTGACTGGTGGATTTGACTGGAAAGGATTTGATTTTTCCTTTTTCATTCAGGGAGTCGGCGCACGGGTCTTTTATCTTCACCTGGATGTAGCCAATGGTCAAAAGCAAGCCTGGGAACAGCCTCTGAAAGTTCATCTTGACTATTGGAGCGAAGACAACCGGGACGCATTTTTCCCAAGGCCCTACGTGGGGAGTGGTCATAGCTACAAGAACTCAGACAAATGGTTGATGAACGGCCGGTACGCCCGGTTGAAAAACATTCAACTCGGTTATACATTGCCCGGGTTGGTGACTTCCAGATTGGGAATGTCCAAAGTCAGGATTTTCTTCAGTGGCCAGGATTTGTACACCATCTCCGGAATGGGGGTTTTTGATGAATTTCTTAATCCTGAATACCCCTACCGGGTCAAATTTGGATATCCTATGCCAGCGACCGCTTCAATGGGATTAAATGTGACTTTCTAACTGCTTCAAAATTGATGTCATTAATTGAAAAATTCAACGATTATGAAATATCTGATATACACTTTTATTATTTTGTTTTTCGCATCCTGTGACGTGGATCGTCCCCTGAAGGATGCTATAAGCGACCAGTCATATTGGAAAACGGAGGATGACCTCAAGGCGGCTGCCAACTATTTGTATACTTTTCTGCCCGGATTACCTCTGAACACTGACAATTGGTCGGATGATGGATTTGGGTTAGCCGCGGATGAAATCAGTTCGGGCACCCGGATCGCTCCTTCCGTGAATACGGAGTATTCTAATTTTTACAGGACAATCCGGGCGGCCAATAATATTATTGCAAAATCATCCAGGGCATTAGAAACGGGATTAGATCAAACTTCCATTAATAAATACGTAGGAGAAGCCCTCTTTTTCAGAGCCTGGTGTTACACCGAATTGGTAATGCGATACGGCGATGTCCCACTCGTACTATCTGTGCTTACGGATGATGCGGATGAATTGATTGCACCCCGGTCGCCCAGGGAAATGGTAGTTCAGGCTATTTATGCAGATTTGGATAAAGCTGCGGGTTACCTCGATAAACCGTCCAGGCAGGGTTCCGCGAATTATGGCCGGGTTACAAGTACTGCTGCGACCAGTCTAAAAGCCCGAATGGCCTTGTTCGAGGGGACGCGATCCAAATTTCACAATTACGGTAATCCGGAAACGCACCTTCAAGCGGCCGTCAAAGCCTCGGAACAAGTGATGACTAGCGGAGAGCACGCCGTTTTCTCGGAGTATTTTGACCTGTTTCAATACGGAGGAGAAGGTCGACAAAATAAGGAAAATATACTGGTTACCCAACATGGCCTCAGCGTGGGCAACGATATCCGCAGTTACAACGCAGGCTCGATCATCAATGGGGTGAACAACATCACCGCGGCATTGGTGGATGCATATCTGATGGCCGATGGTCTTCCAACTGGTAAGTCGCCATTGTATGAAACTCCGGTAGATCACAGCGCATATTTCGCGAACAGGGATCCCCGAATGAGCCATACGATTTTCAAAAGAGGCGATCCTTACTTCCAGGCTTCAACGTTCACTATTCCAACTCTAAGTTACCACGTGACTGGCTTTGTTTCCCGTAAGTTCGTAGATCCCCTGGAATTGGGTACAAACAACCGTACCTTTATCGATCGCCCATTGATCCGTTATGCGGAAGTGCTGTTGATATTCGCCGAGGCAACCTATGAGCTCCATGGAGGCATATCCGATGCAGACCTCGATCGCAGCATCAATTTGTTGAGAGAACGGGTAGGGATGCCCTTGCTCACGAATCAATTCGTTGAGACCAATGAACTCGATATGCGGGATGAGATCAGACGAGAGCGACGGATCGAATTGGCCGTGGAAGGCCTTCGATACTGGGATATTGTCCGCTGGAAAATCGCGGAGGATGTATTGCCCGGAGATGTTTTGGGATCCTATTATTTCGAAGGAGGTTTT
>CALEIL010000493.1 GCA_937876435.1 uncultured Bacteroidota bacterium | reverse complement strand
GCCGATGTACATGTCCCGGGCCTTTTGCGGAACTGAGGCATTGTGCTATAGTCACGAATTCATTATATTCTTTCAGAGTGTCGGCTTTTGAGCAATGAGTAGCTCCATCTTCATTGCGTGCGGTTGGCTTTAAATTCAAAATTTGGGATTTTTTACCTAAAAACTTTGGAATCAAGCAATTTCAAAAACTCAACCAACCCCAGGGCTTCTACCTGACCAGGTAACGGGTACCGCTCCGAACCAGTATATATTACAAATTTGTTTGTAGCATTAATATCTTCACATGCCGTATAAAAGCTTTTTGTAAGTCGCGGAACGGAAGATCTTTTGATTTCTATAGCCCAGACCCGATTATCAGGGCCTTCCAGTACCAGATCTATTTCCAATTGACCCGTGGTCCTGTAATAACTATACTTCCATTTATCAGATAAGTGAGTGATGATGTTTTCAATGACAAATCCTTCCCAACTCGCCCCAATCTTGGGATGTCCAAGCAAACTTTCAAAATCCGGAATATTCAACAATTTGTGGAAAATTCCGCTATCTCTGAGATACACCTTAGGAGACTTTATCAATCGTTTTTTTACGTTTCCAGACCAGGGGGGCACTTCTCTGACCATGTAAAACTCGACCAGAGTATCCAGATAAAACCGGATCGTCGTGTGACTGACCCCCAGGCTTTTTCCTAATTCTGACAACACAATTTGCTGGCCGTTGTAATGGGCCAACATGGTCCAGAACGTTTTCATTCTTGACGGGGAAATATCCGGTCCCATCAATGGAATATCTCTCTCCACATACGATGCTATAAAATCAAACCGCCAGTCCCAACTCACTTCATCTGATTCCGCCAGATAACTGTCCGGGAAACCGCCCCGAAACCATAATTTATCAATATTGAATCCCAAGGTGTCGTCCTGGTACAACTCCAAAGCTGAAAAGGGGCTCAATTCCATGTATCGAATCCGGCCCGCCAGGGATTCAGATGATTTTTGCAACAAGTCTTTCGCTGCTGATCCCAGTAGTAGGAAATGTCCGGATCTTTCGCCTTTCCTCTTCCGGACATCCACCAGTCCCCGAAGTATTCTGTACAAATCGGGTTTTCTTTGCACTTCATCGATGATCAGTAGTTGATTCTCAAATCGCCTCAAATAGCTTTCCGGATCACTCAATTTATTAAAATCAGAATCCAGCTCCAAATCAAGGTAATGTGACGGTTTACTTGTGTTTGAGGCTACCTGGAGAGCCAAAGTGGTTTTCCCGACTTGCCTGGGGCCTGTCAGAACGATAACCGGCCTGGTTTTAAGGGCAAATAATATTTTATTTTCCAGATAGCGCGTAATCATGACAATTGAAAGTTTGACTTGCAATTAACACGAATTTACATATAAAATCATGACATTTGAAAGTTTGACTTGCAAAATACATAGTTTGGAAAAAAATTTGGGATGTAACCTTTCAAAAAGCTAGAACTCATCACGAAAAATAAAGCGTATGCACAAAGGGCGTCGTTCCAGTAATATACACCGATTCCCCTTTTTGTTTGGGCAACATGCCCCGCATTTGCGCCCATCGGTGTCCCATCCTACCGGGACCAAATTTCAGGACATCTCCCTGGTTTTGGATTTGTGCATACCCCTCCTCCAGAAAATAGCTGTCATCGCTATCCAGGTCTGCAACCGTACCGGATAAAGCATCACCGGCCCGAAAGGTCATTTCGCATGAAACCGGCACGTCGTCTGTACCTGAAATATCTATTTCCATGGTGATCCTTTGGGGACCTGGGATTATAATCACCGTATAGTTCATCGTCTGCAATTCACTCATGGCTCGGTCTACTCTGGGGTATTCCATCCATCCGTTGACTCCGGTGGTTTTATCTTCCGGAATGGGTTGGTAGTAACCGTGAGTGATGGATTTTTTGAGTATGATTTTATTGCCTTCAACGGATACTTGCTCCGGAATAAATTGTCCTTTATCACCAAAAAATGCCGCAGCCAGCCGAATAGATTGCAAGACTACATTCCCTTTGATCAGGACCATAAATGTGGGATTCTTTTCGATGATCGATAGATCCAGATTCCCCTCCCTGATCCGAATCACACCGGAATCCTTGAAATATTTGAAATATTTGGTCGGGAGAGGAGTCGGTTCAGGTAGATTTTTTTGATACTCGGCAAACTCGTACATGTATGGAATGTATCCCACGATGTTATTGAGCATTGTATCTTCGATCAATCTGCATACACCGGAAAATAGCCCATTGTTATCCGCTATGGCAAAATAACGGTACGCCAGGTAATATCTGCTGACATCACCCACTACGGACTTATCCTGTCGATTGGATGCTTCGGTGAGCACTTCGCCCCCGGGTTGGACATAATACAGCGTCATCTCTAGATTCTTCCTGACCACTTCATATAAGTGATCGCGATTGTGAATCTTCGCTATAGCCAGAAACATATTATCGCATATCGGGGAGTAAATGCTTACGCTTCGTTCATGATACTGGCCATCGCTGTCCTGGTCAATTCCTTCTGCCAACCACTCGTTCATCCGAACGACATATTCCTGCCTGGGATCTATGGACCACACACGGGCCAGGGCCGCGGAAACCACCCATCGATGGTTGGCCGTATGGATCCCTCCGACCAGAAAACTTTCCCCGGCCCGGAGAATAAAAGTCTTCATCTTATCGAGAATATCTCTTACTTCCACCCCTTCCATCCTTTGCATCATCTTGTACGTCGGTACCAGATCATTCACGATAAAAGCCGTATCTGGGGTGGAATGGAAATTCGTAGAATATAAATCAATAGTACCGTCTTGATGCTGGAATTCCAGCAAACAATCCAAGGCAGATTCGATATCCGCTTTCAGCGCTTTGGATTGGTAGTATTTAGATGATTTTGCACTATATGCGATACATCCTCTGACCACGAAAGCACTGGTGCTGTGAGGGTTTGGGATCTGATATTGATTGGCATAACCGCCGTTCCATTTCGACGCTGGATCGTCTATTTTGAGGTCCAGTAATTGTTCCACCGTATCATCGTTCATTGGGATTAGCTTGGAAAGCAGAGCGGAAAAATCCTTTTCACTGCTATCACCCAGCCATTGAAAAACTGGGGTGGGTAGCATAGACATCCCCGCCATGGATACGGCGCTGGATTTTAAAAACGACCTTCTTTTAATGGGCATGGATTTTTCAGTTTTTATGGTGAAGCAACTAACGCTCGAAAATCTAAAACTAATGATAGATACCTGGATTTCCGCATACTTATTCAATTATTCTAGCTGAATCTCTTTGAAATAAATGCCAAAACATCGACCAACGAGGAACGCCAATACTTCCAGTTGTGCCCTCCATCCCGGACTCTGTACTCGTGAGGTATTTCCCTTTTTCGCATGGCGATATGAATCAAAGAATTTCCCTCATAGAGAAAATCATCATCTCCGCAATCGATATACCATTGAACCGATTTTAATTTTTCAATATCTCCTTCTTCGATTTGGGCCAAAACACTTCTCTCCTTAAAATATTTCATCTTATCCTCTTCTGTAGCACCAGTGACACCCGCTCTTTCGAAGTATCGGTCTACATCTTCCAGTTGGGCCGGACCAGTGGAAGCGCTCATTGGACAAGATGAGTAAAACAGATCCGGTCGATGCAGGGCATAAATAAAAGAGCCTCCACCGCCCATCGAAAGTCCGGCAATAGACCGGTTCCGTTTGTCCGCTATTATGCGATACGTGGATTCGATGTGTGGCATAAACTCGTCAAAAAAGAAATCTTCATATCGCCAATCCCCATCGGGGCTGTTGAAATAACCTCGTTGACCGGTCTGAGCATCCGGCATCACCACGATCATCGCGGTGGATTTACCTCTGGCTATGGCTTTGTCCATGATGCGCTTTACCTCGCCTTTCAGTACCCAGCCTGATTGATCATCTCCGGCCCCGTGAAGGAGATACAAAACCGGATAGCTGCGCTGCGAAGTCTCGTAATCGGGCGGAAGATAAATGGCGTACTTCCGCTCCATGCTCAATATCTCACTGACCATGGTTTTGTTATCGAATACGGTACCCGTTTGTGAAAATCCAGTCATATGAAGCAAAACTAAGAATAAAATACACTTCACAAAACGTAGGGAAATGGCAAGGTTCATTTTACATCGTTTTAAACTATTTAGAATTCATTTTCATTCTTCATCGATGGCACACAAAACCTTTTCCAATCCGGCCATTTCGGTCAACAAACCCTCCCGGGCATCGCGCTGGTGATCGTGGTTGATTATTCCGATCGGTCCGGCAT
>CALEIL010000492.1 GCA_937876435.1 uncultured Bacteroidota bacterium | reverse complement strand
GACTCCCGAATCCCGACTCCCGAATCCCGAATCCCGAATCACAAATTTCGTATCTTTGTTACTCACCAATCTATTGTATTAATGGATATCACCGTATGGTACCTGTCAACCTGTTCGACCTGTGTCCGCATACTGAAGGAACTCGGTCTGGACGAATCCAACGCTTCCTTGATCAATATCAAAACCAATCCGGTCACCGAATCACAACTGGAGGATATGGAGCAGGCAGCGGGTTCGTATATCGATCTGATTAATGGCCGGAGTACCCAGTTTCGGACGATGGATCAGAAAGCGAAAGATCTGACGAACGGGGAGGCAAAAAGCTTATTGCTGAGCCATTATGCGTTTTTGAAGCGGCCCGTCGTTCGCATCGGTAAAGACTATTATATCGGAAATAACAAGCAGGCGGTGGCGGCCGCTAAAAAAAGGTTGAGTCATGTTTGAGACCAATTCGATCATTGAGTTTTTCAAAAATCTCCAGGATGATATTTGCCACGGACTGGAAGATCTGGATGGGGAAGGCGTTTTCAGGGAAGATCTATGGGAGCGGGATGGAGGTGGTGGAGGACGGACCCGTGTCATAGAAGGACGGAATATTGAGAAAGGAGGAGTTAATTTTTCCCATGTCCACGGACAGGTCACGCCGTTGATGCGGAAATCTATGAAAATGGAGGGGGAACAATGGCTGGCCAGCGGAGTATCTATAGTTCTTCACCCGGTGTCCCCCATGGTTCCCATCATTCATATGAACGTGCGGTATTTTGAACTCGATGGAGGAAAGGACTGGTGGTTTGGTGGAGGGATCGATCTGACTCCTCATTATATCGACCTCGAACTGGCACGGAAATTTCATCAACGCCTGAAAGTCGTTTGCGATGATTTTGATGCGGAAGCGTATCAACGATATAAAGATTGGGCGGATGATTATTTTTACCTTCCCCATCGGGGAGAAACCCGGGGGATCGGGGGCATTTTCTTCGACCATCTTAACAGCAGTGGATCTGAGCCTCGCAATCCGGGCGGAAAATCAGGGCCGGATAAGGAGGCTATTTTTGGCTTTGTCAAAAATGTCGGCAGATCGTTCCTTCCGGCGTACAAAGAGCAATGTGAACAAACCATTCCCCTTCCATATGGATCTCCACAATCCACCTGGCAAATGCTTCGCCGAGGCCGGTACGTCGAGTTTAATCTGATATGGGACCGGGGTACAAAATTTGGTCTGATGAGTGACGGTCGTACGGAATCCATTTTGATGAGTTTACCTCCACAAGCCAATTGGGCCTACCAATATCAGATCGATTCGGCTGAAGATGCCGGGGCAGCTGAAACCAGGAAGTGGCTCCAAAAAGGTGTGGATTGGTTAAATCAGAAATAGTGTGAGGCAGCGTCTTCCCATTTCATAATCTTTTTGCGTAATTGCGTCTCCGACATCCCGAGTTTTACACCCACACGATCGAGCATGTCATTAAATTCGCCATGCCGGTAGTGAAGATCCGATGGAAACAGTTCTCTGTATTCAAAGAGAAAAGTTTCCTGGATTTTCAACCACTTGTTCTCAATTTCCTGCTCTTTGGGGGATCTTGATAATTGTACCATAGCGTAGTTTTTAATATAGTGACAGGACATAGAATCCTGATTGTAATCGAAAAACTATCGTGTATCAATTAGCAAAGCCTGCCAGATAATTTTTATCCACAAAAATGAGGTGGTGTGCTTGATACATCTGATTTGGCGAAGTGGGATAATAATAACGCTTAGTCCTGTTGGAATTGTTGCGTAAAATGGTGACTTTATATTTTTTTTTTCAAATATGATTTCCTATGGAAAAAAGGACGAAATGTCGCCTGAAAGGAAAACTCAAACTGATCCCCCAAGTATCCATATTTTAGATATCCTGGAATAAAAGTATTATCGGATGGGATTTTTACGTTATATTATTCGGTAAATAAAATACAGCACGAATGGAAAGGAAAAGTATTTTTCCAGATGTGCAAACCCAAAATAATAAAAAATTGATCGTGGTGACCGGCAGTAGCGGCCGGATCGGATTTTCTTTGATCAAAAATCTATCTTCGGATTACCGCCTGGTCGGACTCGATCTCAAAGGGCCGCCCTATCCCCCCACAGAGGCGGAATGCATCAGTTTTGATATCACAGATAAGAGAGCGATTGGTCAGGCGATGAAACGAATCCGGTACGGTTATGGAAATGATATCACCTCCGTCATTCACCTGGCCGCTTTTTATAGTTTCAATACGATGGACAGCCCGCTTTACGAAAAAGTCAATGAGGAAGGTAGCCGGATGTTTCTGGAGCATCTTCATCAATTTAACGTGGAGCAGTTCATTTATGTCAGCACCAATCTGATTTATAAACCTCAGGAGCCAGGACAAAAGATCGATGAAAATAGTCCGGTCGAGGTCAATTGGGGATACCCGGAATCCAAGCTTCACACCGAAAAACTGATCCGATCGTACAACCGGGACATTCCGACCGTATTTTTACGATTGGGTGGAGTCTATACGGATTGGTGTCATTCGATTCCTATTAGCCAGCAAATCAAAAGAATTTACGAAAACGATCTGATCAGTCATTTTTTCTCGGGGGATATCCACCACGGAAGCGTTTTTGTCCATATGGAGGATGTGATCGATGCCATCGTCAGAACCGTGGACCGGCGTCATGACATTCCAAATGAAATGGCCATCAACATTGGAGAACCGGAAACTCCGACTTACCAGGAACTTCAAAATACGATCGGACAACTGATTCACGACAAAGAATGGGCCACGTATGAAATGCCCAAAGGCGTGGCCAAAGTCGGATCCTGGCTGAGGGAATTGTGGGGGGATCCATTCATCAAACCGTGGATGATCGATCGGGCGGATGAACATTATGAATACGATATCAGCAGGGCTCAGGAAGTGTTGGGATGGTATCCGAAACACCGGCTGCTCGATACGTTACCGGTGATGATTCAAAATTTGAAGTCTGAACCTCAAAAATGGTACGAGGTCAACAATCTGGATCGATGATGAGATCTGATGAATCGCACGTACCACCCGGGTGGGATTATAATCCGGCGGGCTGGTCCCAGCGTATCCCGATTGTGATCATTGCATTCCTGGGATTTGGAATAGCGACTTATCTGGCGTTGTACCAACTGGATGTCGTACGGTCCGTGTGGGAACCCTTTTTCGGGGAAGGGAGCGTCACTATTTTAAATTCCAAAATTTCACATATACTTCCTATTCCTGACGCCGCTCTGGGGGCGTTCGGTTATTTACTGGATGCTGTGACTGGAGTGATAGGAGGAACTCAACGATGGAAAAAAATGCCGTGGATAGTGGTGGCTTTTGGGTTGGCAGTGGGACCACTGGGGATCGTCAGTGTCATGCTCGTGGTGTTTCAGCCGGTATTGTTTTCGGCGTGGTGCACGCTGTGCCTGGCATCAGCGGTCATTTCGGTCGTTATGATCGGACCTGCCATGGATGAGGTATTAGCCAGTCTCCAGTTTCTTAAAAGAGCGCATCGACAGCAGAATGTGTCCACCTGGAAAGTGTTTTGGGGAAATCAATCTGAAATCGAAAAAGTAGAATAATTATGTGGGCCCAACTCTTTAATGTAGGAATAGGTGTTTGGCTGGTCTTTGCTCCGGCGGTATTGGCCTATGGTTCTGCAGCTAGTGACAACAGCCATATCACCGGTCCGGTGATCTCCACGTTCGCCACGATCGCATGCTGGGAATTCATGCGAGGGATGAGAAAGTGGAATTACATCCCCGGGATCTGGTTGATCATGGCTCCCTGGATCCTGGGGTACGATGACCATATCGCTATGTGGGTAGACGTCAGTTGCGGAATTCTGGTATTGGTGTTTTCCAGTATAGAAGGGAGGAAGAGATACAGGTACAATGGAGGATGGGAGATGTTGTGGAAGTAATTATCACGTATTGCATTTATAGTCATCCGTATACCGGGAATTTATCCTGGTCATAAATTTCTCTCTCCTGAAAAATTTGAAAATACCGTGGATTTGACGTATCTTTATTCGGGCCCGCAGGGATTGATCTAGTGTGCCTGAATTGCTTACATACTATAAGATACTATAAGACACATGCCTGGTTTTTCCCGAATTTTAATCGTGATATTACTGATTGTGACGGTCGGCCGGGGAGAGATTTTCTGCCAGCAGGCTTCTGTATTGATAAGGGGCAAAGTCCTGGATCAAAGGAGTCAGAATCCAATAGAATATGCCACCGTCATCGTGATCGAACAGGATTCCCAAAGTCCGGTAAGTGGAACTACCTCGCTGTCTGATGGAAGCTTTGAGCTACGAACCGATCTGAAAAAATTCAGGGTAAAAGTGACCTTTCTGGGATTTGAACCCTTCCTGATCGATGAAATTCAAATATCGAACGGGGAAGCCGATCTGGGAGTGATCCATCTGGTGGAAAACAGTCAGACCCTCGATCAGGTTGTCGTCAGAGCTGAAAAGTCCACCACCGAATTTAAACTGGATAAACGGGTATTTAACGTAGGGCAGGACATCAGCAGTACCGGCGCAAGCGCTCTTGAGGTGCTCAATAACGTGCCCTCTGTCAGCGTCAACATCGAAGGGCAGATCAGTTTGCGGGGGAGTAGCGGCGTTCAGATTCTCATCAATGGAAAACCTTCTATTCTGGCCAGCGATCAGGGAAATGCGCTGGGGACGATCACCGCCGATATGCTCGAACGGATCGAGGTCATTACCAATCCTTCCGCCAAATATGAAGCCGAGGGAACCTCAGGAATTATCAATATCGTAATCAAAAAAGAAGAAAGCAAAGGTATCAACGGATCAGCAACGGTCAATACGGGAATCCCCAACAACCATAGCGTGGGGTTGAGCCTGAACCGACGTTCGGAGAAATTTAATCTGTTTTCGCAGATCGGTATCGGTCATCGTACATTTCCCGAAGACCAGGAAGGAGTGAATTTTGATAAGTATAGCCTAACGGGCATAAATCATCGCGGACATCACGATAAAAATGAAACATTTTACAATCTGATCCTGGGGACGGATTATCACATCGATGATCTCAACGTTCTCTCTTTGACCGGGCACTTCGCCTACGAAATAGAAACGGAGTTTTCGGATGTGCAATTCACACAATCCTCCGGGCCTTCCAGTTCTTTGACCACCTGGGATCGGGAGGAATCCACCGATGCTACCAATCCCAAGTGGCAATACGATCTTCAGTATAAAAAAGATTTTGAAGACGACGAAGAGCATGTATTGTTGATGAGCGCTCAGGGAAGTTTTTTCGGGAAAGATCAATCGTCGGAATTCTCCGATATCAGCCTCACCGGTACTCCCGTGGATCTGGAACAACAATCCCACAGCATCTTCAAAAATGCGGAATATACTTTTAAAACGGATTATACGAAACCATTTTCGGAAGTATGGATGTTGGAAACCGGTGGACAATACGTATTGTCTGAGGTGGGGAATGATTACACTGTTCGCAATTATCTGGACAATCAATGGGTTTCTGATCCCGGTTTTTCCAATAATTTTGATTACAATCAGAAGGTATTGGGGGTATACGGAACCGGTGCTTACGAAGGAGATGTATGGGGATTAAAACTTGGGCTCCGGTTGGAAAATACAGATCTTGCGACTCATCTGACGACTACCGACCAGCGGAACGAACAAAATTATACCAATCTTTTTCCGAGTCTTCACACCTCGTATAAATTCTCTGATGGAATATCGTTGCAAGCCGGGTATTCAAGCCGGATTTTCAGGCCCAGAATGTGGGATCTGAATCCCTTTTCCAATATCAGAAACAACTTCAACATCCGGACCGGAAATCCGGAATTGGAACCGGAATTCACGGATTCCTACGAATTGACCAGTATTTTCATTTTTTCTGACGTTTCGATGAACTTTGGGGTATATCACCGTTATACGACTCAGGTGGTGGAGCGGGTAAGCACCTACGAAGACAACGTCAATTATTCCAAACCCGTCAATGTCGGCACCAACCATGCCACGGGATTGGAATTCAATGCCAAGTATAGTCCCTGGAAGTTTCTGTCACTGAACGGTGATTTCAATTATAATTATTTCAACCGTCAGGGAGAGCTGGAAGGGCGGAGTTTTGATTTCAAATCGGACCGATGGACAACTCAGGTGATGGCAAAGCTCGATCTGGCGGGTGATCTGGATATCGAGCTGACCACGGCGTATGAATCCGGGTTTCAAACCGTTCAAAGTCAGGTTTCAAGCCAGTTTTATACGGATATTGGAATACGCAAAAAAATCCTCAAGGGCAGAGGTGTTATCAATCTTAGCGTTCGGGATATTTTTGCCAACCGGGTATTCGAGAGTGAAACCGATGAATTGAATTTTTATCTCTATAGTAAAAGACAAAGGGGACGTTTTGCGCTCGTTGGCTTTAGCTATGGTTTTGGAAAGGGCGAAGCCATGGAATTTGCGGGGCAGAAACAGTTTTAATTTCTTATCGGGGAAAACCTGTTTCCTAAGGATGACGGCCTGGCTTTGAAATTTATGAATTGAATTTTGCAGTACCTCTAGCCATTTCAAATGATTTTCTATCTTTGACGAGTTAAAATCCAATGCGTGCATTCACATCTCGTCATCATACCAACGTACAATGAGAAGGAGAACATCCGGGCCATAGTGGCTGCGGTCAAGGAATTACCGGTATCCTTCGATATCCTGGTGATTGACGATGGTTCCCCGGATGGCACGGCCGATATCGTCCGGGATATGCAAGTGAATATTCCCGGACTTTTTCTGGAAGAACGTCGGGGAAAACTAGGCCTGGGCACGGCTTATATCCATGGATTCAAATGGGCGCTCAATCATTTTTACGATTTTGTGTACGAGATGGATGCGGATTTTTCTCACGATCCTACGGATCTGGTCCGTATGGTAGAAGAACTGACCGAAGACCGGGCGGATGTGGTGGTGGGCAGCCGATATGTGCCGGGAGGCGGAGTGGTGAACTGGCCCCGTAAGCGGTTGTGGCTAAGTAAAATTGCTTCCATATACGTGCGCTTAATCACCAAACTGCCCGTACACGATGTCACGGCTGGCTTTGTCGGCTACCAAAGCAAGGTACTGAATGCCCTGGATCTTGATAAGATCCGGTTTGTCGGGTATTCTTTCCAGATCGAAATGAAATTTGCATCCTGGACGTCCGGGTTCAGAGTCAAGGAAATTCCCATTACATTCAAAGACCGGGAATTGGGCAAATCCAAAATGTCGACCAACATCATTCATGAAGCCCTCTACGGTGTCCTCAAAATGAAAATCGATTCCTTTTCCAAAAGTTATACCCGTAAGGATAAAGACCCGGTTATCGGAGAATTGGATTAATGGGCCAATCGAACGTTCAACCGTCTCCGGAAGCGTTTTAAAAACTGTAATGTAGTCACCTTCTCCCGACCTTCGTCTTCCTGTCAATTCACTTATCGCCAGTCGATCGGTGGTGCTTCCAGGACGAGCGATAGATCTCCTGTGTGCTTTGATATCTTCCCAAATACGCATTCCTGCCACCGTTTTTATATTTTACTCCCACTTTCTACCACATCACAAACACTTTATATAGCATTAAATGAAATTCATAATATGCATAAATAGAGTATATTATATATTTCAATAGATTAGTTTAAATATTTAGATTATACGGTATTATCATATTGATTACAATTTTCGTTGAATCAGGGGTAAATTGTGGGAGATATATAATTTTTTTATATGTATCGTGTTAAAAGGTGGAAGATTGTGGGAGATATCTCTACATTTGAAGGTATCAAGCTTGAAAATAGTGTATGGTCCAACTTTACGGTGAATATGAATGTCGTCTGGATGGCAAGGGTCGGTTGAAAATGCCGGCACAGCTACTCAAACAGCTGGGCAGTTTGTCCCCGGCGACTTTCTTTGTGAACCGTGGATTTGAGAAATGCCTTATGATGTATCCCGAAAAAGTTTGGGATAAAATCGTCGCAGGAGTAAATGATCTCAACGTATACCGGCAAAAGGACCGAAATTTTATTCGGTACTTTTTCAGGGGAGTGAACAGCGTGACGACGGATTCGGCAGACCGGGTCCTGATCGGGAAAAATCTGTTGCAATACGCAGATATCGAGAAAGACGCCGTGTTGTTTGCTTACCTCGATCGGATAGAGATATGGGACAAGGATACCTATTACGGTATGCTGGAAGCAGAGCCCGACGAATTTTCCCGGTTGGCCGAGCAGGTACTCGGTGGCGGGGGGGGATCCGATGAAAAAGAATAGAGGTGGTTCATTATTCAGTATTGAAAGAAGAATCAATCGATGGATTGAATATACGCGAAGGGGGGATCTATGTCGATGGCACCTTTGGAGCAGGAGGTCATAGTCGGATGATCCTGGAAAAACTCGGTGACGGAATTTTGTACGGATTTGATCAGGATCTGTCCGTGCTACAGGCCGCGTACCAGGATTCCAGATTGACCCTGCGACACAACAATTTTGCCGATATGGCTGACGTGCTGAAGGCCGATGGAATAGAGGCGGTGGATGGAGTTTTGCTCGATCTGGGGGTTTCCTCGATGCAGTTTGACGAAGGTGACCGGGGATTTTCCTACCGACACGGAGCCAGATTGGATATGAGGATGAACCAAAATGCCAATCTGACGGCTCAGCAAGTGGTCAATGGGTATTCGATGGAAGAATTGTGGTATATGTTTTCTGACTACGGGGAGATCAGGAATTCCAGGAAGCTGGCAGAAATTTTGGTAGAAAGCCGGAAACTGCGGAAGATAGATACCACTACCGACCTGAGCGCGTTGGCGGAGCAAATCGCGGTAGGTAACAAAATGCGGTATTTGTCGCAGGTGTTTCAGGCCATTCGAATAGAAGTCAACGATGAGATGGGAGTGTTGAAGAGATTTCTAAACAGGTTACCGGAAATGGTAGCTGTCGGGGGCCGGGTGGCCATTATTTCTTTTCATTCACTCGAGGACCGTTTGGTCAAAAATTATTTTAAATACGGGTCTGTTGATCGTGAAATGCCGCAAGATGACTACGGAAATCCCATTAGAAAATGGCACACGATCACCAGAAAACCCATTACACCCGGTCCGGCTGAAATGGAGGAAAACGTACGCTCACGGAGCGCAAAACTGAGAATCGCGGAAAGATTATGAAAGTGAAAATGAAACAAAAATTGGGAAGTAAGCAGGTTTCTGACTGGTTGAGTCACAACAGCCGGTACGTTTTGTTTTTGTTTTTTCTGGCATTTCTGGCCATCATGAATTCCCACGTGGCAGAGAAGAAAATCCGTACGATTACCCACATGAAAAATGAAGTCAAGGAACTCAACTGGAAGTACCTGACGCTGAAAGCTGAATGGATGAATGATGCTTCATTGTCCAGTCTCGAAGACCGTCTCGATGTCAACTCCATCGGAAAGGAAGGATCAAAACCACTTATCTTAAAAGTCCGGGATGATCGATGAGTATCCGAAAAGAAATATTGAGCCGCGCTTATATTGTTTTCTTCGCCCTGGTACTGGCCAGTCTGGTGATCATAGGGCAGGTAGTCAAGATCGATACCGTGGACAGGGCTTACTGGATCGAGCGGGGTGAAGAATATTCCATCCGCAAGCAGACCGTAGAGGCCCAAAGGGGCAATATCCTCGCCGATGATGGCAGCCTGTTGGCCACGAGCATCCCCTACTTCGATGTGCGGATCGATTTTGGCTCGGAAGCCATGCGAGATGAATATTTCAACCAAAATGTGGATTCCCTGAGCTATTATCTTCATCAGGATATCTGGCCCGGGAAATCCGTTAACCAAATAAAACAAAATCTGGTTCAGGCCCGCAAGGAACGGGTTCGATCATTTCTCATCGCCCGCAATGCAGATTTTAATCTGGTCGAAAAAATTAAAAGTTATCCCCTGTTGTCTCTGGGTGGATATAAAGGAGGACTGGTTCTGGAACGAAAGTCCAGCCGGCTGAAACCACACGGCACCCTGGCCAGCCGCACGATCGGACGGATGAAAGGAGATCGCAATCCACTGGGACTGGAAATGTACTACGATGACCTGCTCGGAGGAGTGGATGGGCTGAGGTATGTACAGCGGATCGCCCGTGGAATTGATATTCCTATCCACGACCTGACCGAAATCGATGCCAAAGAAGGTCACGACTTACAGACTTCTATCAACGTGAATCTTCAGGATATCGCCGAGTACTCCCTCAAGCAGGTACTCACAGAGCACGAAGCAGAGTGGGGCACTGCCATCGTGATGGAAGTCAACTCCGGCCAGGTCAAAGCGATAGCCAATCTGGGCCGCACAGAATCGGGCGGATATTATGAAAATCTCAATTACGCGGTCGGAAGACTATACGAACTGGGCTCCACCTTCAAGCTGGCGACCATGCTGGCTCTGTTTGAGGACTCCGATCTCGAACTGAATGACCCTATCAGTCTCGGGAAAGGATATCTTCGCGTAGGAAACGGA
This sequence comes from uncultured Bacteroidota bacterium, assembly GCA_937876435.1. Classification (GTDB taxonomy): domain Bacteria; phylum Bacteroidota; class Bacteroidia; order Chitinophagales; family Saprospiraceae; genus Membranihabitans. Next base: position 3,605 of record CALEIL010000492.1, on the reverse strand, counting down.
ACGATCCGGGATTCGGAAGGTCATCCGTTTGATACGACCACCATAGAGAACGCTTTTGCTATCTCTTCCAACGTGGCCATGGCTAAACTCGCGATCAAATATTTCAGAAGTGATGATGGTCCCGACCGTTTTTTTAAATACATGGAACAGTTCCGGTTGAAATCAAAAACCGGAATCGAAATACCGGGTGAACCCGAACCCGATATTTATTCCAAAGAAGAACGGAAAAACATTCCAGGGAAGCAAGGTACCTGGAGTTCGAGCATGTCAATTCCCTACATGGCGCATGGATACGAACTGCGGACTACTCCTTTGCAAATCCTGGCGTTTTACAATGCGATCGCTAACGATGGCTACTACGTTGCTCCGCGACTGGGAGACAAAGAAATGAAATCCGGCAGTCTGATCCAGGACTTATACCCCAATAAGAAGTCGGTCAGGATTGCTTCCGGATCCTCGATTGAAAAAGCACAACATATGTTGGAGGAAGTGGTGCTGAATGGAACGGGTAAAAACCTGATCAGTACCGATTACAGCGTGGCAGGTAAGACCGGTACCACCCGGATCAATTACGCCGATAAAAATGCTACAAGAAAAAAATATATAGCGTCGTTTGTTGGGTATTTTCCAACGGATCAACCCAAATATTCCTGCATCGTGGTCGTCAACGATCCCAAAAAGCACGCGTACTACGGCAGCAAGATTGCTGCGCCCGTGTTCAAGGAGATCGTAGATTACTGCTATGCCACCGATCCCAACCTCATGAAGGTGCTCAACGACAAGCCCATACTCGCCTCTGCACAGGTTCAACTGCCCGTTTTTGAAGTCGGATACTCCGAAGATTTTGAAAAAGTCTTCGGCTACTTAGGTCTCAAAACAAGAAAATCCGGGGATAGCGAATGGACAGTGATCTTGCAGGACTCAACCGATTTTAACCTGGCACCTCGGATTATAGGAGAGGAGGCCATCCCAAATGTAGTGGGTATGGGCTTGAAGGACGCTTTGTATTTGTTGGAAAATCTTGGTCTCCAGGTGGTTGCATCTGGGACCGGGCGTGTCAGGGAGCAATCTATAGATCCCGGAACCCCTATTAAAAAGGAAAAAATATTTTTGAAACTGGGATGACAAACCATACCCTCACATCTCTATATACTGCCCTCGGTCTCAGTGCTGATATCCAGTCTCCCCAGACGGAGATCAATGGAATCACTACCGATAGCCGGGATGCCAATACGGATTGGGTTTTTGTGGCGATCCAGGGGACGGAGGTCGATGGGAATAAATTTATTCCTCAGGCTATAGACCGGGGTGCCCGGGTGATCATCTCCGAAGAACCGGTTCATCCGGCATTTTCTCAAAGCGATATCACCTGGATACAGGTTCCCGATGCCCGCAAAGCAGCTTCGCAGGGGGCGGAATGGTTTTACGGATATCCCAGCAGGCAAGTCACTCTTACCGGCGTCACCGGCACCAATGGAAAATCCAGCGTTGTCTATCTGTTGCATCAGCTGTATGAAAAATTGGGGTATCGGGCGGGTATGTTTTCCACCATAGTCAATAAAAATCATCACGAAGATTTGCCGTCCAGGTTGACGACCCCCGATCCCGTTTCATTGAGCAGAGATCTGGCAGATATGGTGTCCAACGGCTGTGATTATGTTTTTATGGAAGTCAGTTCACACGCCCTCGAACAGCAGCGGGTCTTTGCACTGGATTTTGATGTAGCCATTTTTACCAATATTACGCACGATCATCTCGATTACCATCATACTTTTAAGAATTATCTGAACGCCAAGAAATCGTTTTTCGATGGGTTGAAGCCAGACTCGTTTGCGTTGATCAATGAAGATGATCGCCACGCGGATTATATGGTCCAAAACACCAGGGCAGTAGTCAAGAAATTTGGATTGAAAACATTGGCTGACTATACATGCCAGATCCTCGATATCGAAATGGAATCGATGAATGTCCGTCTGGAAGGGCGGGACATCACCACGAGACTTACAGGACGTTTCAATGCATACAATCTGCTGACAGCTTACGCAGTAGCAGATTTGTGCCATATGGACAAGGATGATACTTTGCGGTATTTGTCAGAGTTAAGAGAGGTACCCGGCCGGTTTCAGCGGGTCATGGCTGACAGCCGGGGACCGCTGGGAATAGTGGATTATGCCCATACTCCCGATGCGGTGGACCAGGTCACAAAGGCAGCATCCGACATCGTGCGGGATGACGGGAGAATCCTGATCGCTCTGGGTTGTGGTGGGAACCGGGATCGTACAAAACGACCGGAAATGGCCAGGGCTGCTGCCCGCAACGCTGATATCGTGATTCTTACTTCGGATAATCCCCGGAACGAAGATCCCGATCAGATCATTTCGGATATGTTCGAAGAACTGACGCCTCCCCAGAAAGCAAAAGTCTTTCGCATCGTGGATCGGCGCGAGGCCATTCGTATGGCGGTATCTATGGCCCATCCCGAAGATGTCGTCATAATAGCGGGGAAAGGGCACGAACAATATCAGGAAATCAAAGGGAAAAAATACCCGTTTGACGATCGTACAGAACTGGAAATTGCATTATCACAAAAAGTAAAAAGGTGATCCATGCTGTACGCTTTATTTGAATATATCGAAACCAACTTTGATCTGCCCGGGGCCCGGTTGTTCCAGTATATCTCGTTCCGATCTGCGCTGGCGGTCATCATTTCATTGATCGTGACCCTATTTTTCGGTAAAAAAATCATCAAACTGCTAGCCCGCAAGCAAATCGGAGAATCTGTCCGCGATTTGGGATTATCCGGTCAAAAATCCAAGGAAGGAACACCTACCATGGGTGGGATCATTATTATCCTGGCGATCATGGTGCCTACGCTGCTCCTGGCCGATCTGTCCAATATCTACATCCAGTTGATGATATTCACCGTGGTGTGGATGGGGTTGATCGGATTTGTGGACGATTACATCAAGGTGTTCAGAAAGAACAAATCGGGCCTCAAAGGCAAATTTAAAATTATGGGGCAGGTCATCCTGGGGCTGGTGATCAGTATCACGATGATGACCAATCAGGAGATTACCGTCAGAATCGACAAAAAACTGGCCAAGGAATCTCAGGTCGAGCTGCAGCAAACCCAGGACCAGCAGGAAACGCCCTATGTGGATGTGCACAACTATCTGACCAATGTCCCCTTCCTCAAGGAAAATCAATTGGATTACAGCCAGATTTTGCCGGTCAGTTCGCACAACAGAACCAATGCCGCCCTGATCTTTATACCCCTGGTAATATTTATCATCATTTCGGTATCCAATGCAAGCAATCTGACCGATGGTCTCGATGGGCTGGCCACCGGTGTGTCGGCCATCATCGGAACCACGCTGGGTATTTTTTCTTACGTATCCGGTAATACCATTTTTGCGGAATATCTCAATATATTTTACCTGCCCGCTACCAGTGAGCTCGTCGTCTTTTCGGCCTGTTTTGTAGGGGCTTGCGTGGGCTTTCTGTGGTACAATGCGTATCCGGCAACCATTTTTATGGGAGATACGGGGAGTCTGGCTCTTGGGACGATCATTGCCAGTATGTCTATTTTATTGCGAAAACAATTG
>CALEIL010000491.1 GCA_937876435.1 uncultured Bacteroidota bacterium | reverse complement strand
GAATTGCTTCTCAGGTCAAGTGGTCTGATCTGACAGTCCGTAAAACACCGGGGCTAAACAGGTACGAAAGGGTAGTTTTAGGTATGCTTCAAAACCATGATAACGGTAATTGAGTAGGAATTTATATTGATAAATAAAGATGTGACCCAACGTTACATCCTTACTGACAGGTAGGGAGGATCAAACCTGCCTGGTATACTTGATTCAAGTCACAACAGGTACGAAAAAATGATATATATTTTGAGAAATGGAAATTTATCAAAATAATATAAAATATTTCATAGGAACTTGTGGGATGTAGATCGCATTCAAAATTTTGACCTGAAGTCAATGAATTAGAACAGATACAAAAAATAAGATATTATTGAAGTAATATTTTGTGTTTTTCTCAAATCTTTTTATATTGGAGCACTAACTTATTGTTGCTATTGGCTTGATTTTCTAATTTCAAACTGTATAGAATGAAAAACTTTACAAATTTCAGACAACAAATCCCGACCTACAGACCTACAGACCTACCGACCGATTTAAGCAAGTTCTGCTGCCGGCGCGATTGCTGCTGATCATGTTCTCTGTTCTCTTTATTTTTACCGCATGTGAAAAGGAAGAATCCACTGTTTCCTCTGCTCTGAAAAAGGATGCCACTTCGGAGAAATTTAAAGTAGTGGATGGAGTGCTGCATATTGGTGATTCTGCAAATTACCGTAAAAATACATTAGATATTATGAAATTGCCTGAACCTGAATTCCGGGAATGGGAGCGAAGTTTAGGGTTCAAAAGTTTGAGGAGCTGGATCCGTGAAGCTAATGACGCCATGGATAGGACAACCAATATAGATGAACTGGCTTTCTGGAAAGAAAAGTATGGTGATATCCTGGAAATTGGTGAAACGGAGATAAAACCCTATATTGAAGATATATTTGCTCAATGTTTTGCTAACAGGAATGGTAATTTTATTGTAGGCAATTATTATGCTAAAGCTGTGTCTGGGAAAACTATACTTTTACGGGATGGTTCAGAAGTTGAAATACTTAAGTATTTAAATAAAACAAAGTCAGAATATGAAAAAGGAATAATCGTTGATAATTATGAAAAACAGTATTCACTCAGAAATGGGTGTCCTAATCTGGAGGTATGGAGAAAATATTTTGACAAAGGAGTTTTATTTCGATTTGCAATAGCTAGGAGATCTGATTATTTTTCACCTGCTTATAAGTATACTTTGATACGAATTGATTTAATTGCCAAAAGGAAAAATTGGTTGGGAAAGTGGAAGGACGGAACGGCTGATTTAAAATGGATGGAAAGTGAATGGCGAGTAACTGATAATAATGGCGTACAATGGGGCGTAGGTTATCCAGCTATAAATGCTGGTCAAGTTGGAAATCATAGTACATTGAAGTTAGAAACCTTAATAGACTGTAATGATGATCAGTATTACACTGATTACGTTAAACCCGCATTTGATTATAAAAAAGCGAAGGGAACAAGCAATTATCTGGACTGGAATAAATATGCCGTTCATTGTTGTGGCTTTCCAAGTACTGAATGTCCGGCAGCTGACGGTTAATTTAGTTAATTGATTTTTTAAATAGCATATATGAGAATTATTATTTATATAATAATATTTAGTTCTATATTTAAAACATCTACGCTTACTAGCCAGGTAAACCTTGGTGTTCAGGTTTCTGTAAGTACTCTAAGCGTGGAAGCTCCATATAGAAATTATCAAACCGGATTCAAAACCGGATTTGGATTCGTGGTTTTTGATGAAATCAAATGGTTCAAGAATCTTTCCTGGGAAACAGGAATTAACGCTTCATTTGGCCAGACTGGGTTTTATCCTCTGCAACGAGGTAGGTTTATAGTGATTAATGGGAATTACCCTTTGAATATGACCGAAAAGTTTCTCCATCGATTTTGGACCTTGAATGTCCCTATTAAATTTAGATATATGGCATTTGATTTTATAGGAATTTTAGGAAAAATAGAATTTTCCTATTTGATTGATGGTAATTTTTATATTCCGAGTATTTCTCTTGTCAATCGAGCTAATATATATAGAGATATTACACCAATGGTAGAAGGTGGATTATTTTTCCCGATTGGACAACGATTTATTATAGAGGCAACTGCATACAAAGCCTCTGAGCAAAGGTTTTATACTGCTTTAGGTCAAGATATAAATGGTAATGATGTCAATATGGAAGGCCACTCTGATTATGGATTTGGTATTATTGTCACGTATATATTAAGATGAAGATTTTGCATCATAATTAACTCTTAATATTATAAGATGAAGATGTATAAACCAATACTGATTTACGGTTTTATCCTGATTAGTACGGTATATCTGTCAGGGCAGATCCACCTGCAGGCTAATGCCGGCGGTGGAACTTTGCAAATGGATGGAAATGGTGATCGTTATTTCACGGGCTACCGGTTCCATGCCGGATTATCTCTGGAGGGAAACATTCCCATCGCCGAAGATCTGACATGGGAATCGGGGATCGTACCTACATTCGGGCAGGCAAGATTCTACAGGATGGCCAGAGGAGGCCATTCCGGACATGGAGATGTACCATTGGATAAGTCTATAAAATATACGCATACATTCTGGTTTATGGATGTTCCGGTAAAGGTACGATATAATGCCTTTGGATTTATGGGTGTAATGGCCGGGGTGAACCTTTCCTGGTTGTTGGATCGTAAAGTTTATTATCCGGACTTAGATCAATCTTTTGAAGATTTTTTTGATGAAAAAATGATCGCCACTGGTGAAGCCGGGCTGTTTTTTCCGATCACAGACCGGATACGGATTGATATAACGACTTATAAAGCGCTGGATGGCCGCTTTTATTTGTCAGAAAGTGTGAATGAAAGCGGTAAAACGGTTTATGGAGGTGCCTATTCTGATTATGGTTTTCTGGTGAATGTAGCCTATCGACTAAACAGGTAAACCCGGAAAAAAGCCATTAGTAAAGCCTGACCAGGGAGACCTGACGAGGTTTTTAATCAGGTAATAGTCGAACAGGAACAGGGGATTCGATACGATTACGTGAATTTATGTACACGAGGGAAACCTGTCAGAGTCTATGAAAAACAGATGGAAGGAGGAGTGAACGTTTAGACACTGACAGGTTAATAAGGTGTTAAATTAACCCATCGATGGAAAGCAGATAAATGGTCTGTAAAAATTTTTGGCTAAACCTGTCAGGTCAATGCGAAAGGAATGGAGGTGGAATGACCTGAGGTTTGACATCGATTTTTATAAGAAGTGAGATATACAGTGCTAAAAAAGGAGTTTTTTAAATACATGGGGATATAACCTCAGGTCTTGGAAAATTGTATCTGGTAACAAAATATCAATAGGATAATGGCATCTGAACGTTATGGAATCGTATTGTATCTGATGTTGATGATAATGTCCACTGCATCCGGACAGGAACGGCAAATCCGGGTGGTCGGATATCATTCCACCGAATCCCTGGTTCAGGCAGTGGGACACAATCGGCAAACGGATGAATATGAGGTTTCCGATCACGAAGGTTTTCTGCGAATCAGGGCCGCTGCAGGGGATACCGTCACCATCAGCTACGTCGGATACCGGGATACCAATCTAATACTCCTGCCGGAGGTGATGCGATATGAAATACGGATGAGATTGGCCACCCTGGACGAGGTGGTGGTTTTCGGACAGGAAAGCATCCACCAAAAAGCCGCCCTGGGTCTGCAAAGCGTTCCCCTGGAATTTCTCGATGCCCTCCCCGGACTGACCGGAGAAACCGATGTACTCAAGTCCATTACCTTCTTACCTGGTGTGACCGGTGGCCGGGAAGGCTATTCCCATCTACTTGTCCGGGGTGGCAAACAGGATCAGAATCTCATCCTCTTTGACGGGGCCACGCTATTCAATGTCAACCACGCGGCCGGTTTTATCTCCCTGTTCAATACCAGCCTGATCAGTCATGTGGATTTCTACAAAAGTTACTGGCCTTCCTCCTACGGGGGACGTCTCTCTTCTGTACTGGATATACGGACCAAAAACGGGAATAAAGAACACTTCGAAGGGACGGTGGATATCGGTATCGTGACCTCCAAAATCAATGCATCGGGACCGATCTTTGAGGATGGTCGCACTTCTTACAGCCTTGGTGCGCGCACCACTTTGTTTGATCTCTTTTTCCTTCCAAAACGGATCCGGATCAACAACCGGAAGCAGGAAGGGAACGTGCCGGGTTACACTTTTTACGATCTCAATGCCAAGATCGATCACCGGATCGACGACGAATCTTCGTTGTCCCTGTCCCTGTACCACGGTAGTGATATAATGCTGGGACGAACTTATGAAAAGCTGGGGCAGTTTCATGATGACAGTGCCAACCGGTATGGCCTGCGCAACTGGACCGCTGCCCTGAATTACTCCCGGATATTGAGTAATCGCCACAGTTTGCAGGCACACGTGAGTTATTCCCGACATCGCAATTACCTGGAAAAGGATCAAAAAGAACTGGCATTCGATTTTAAATCCCAGTATATCTCGACCACACACGATCTTGAACAGACCGATAACGACATTGCTTCCCTCAAGGCCCGGGTTAGCGGCAAATACTATTCCACGGGTATTTGGGATCTGACCTATGGCCTGGAGGCCGAGCGGTTGGCCTATGGATTCGGCTACGATGAGTTCAGTTCCTTCGCCACCAATGAGGATAGGACGGAAGGAACATTCCGGGATCAACTCGAAGGCCCGGAATCCTGGCTGATTTCGCCATACCTGGATGCCGAGATGGAGCTGGGTTCACAATTCCGACTGAAAGGGGGAAGCCGTCTCACTCACTTTCTGACCAAAGACCGGCAGGAATGGCTGCCCGAACCAAAGGCCATGCTGATCTGGGAAGCCGGCCCGCGTTCTACGTTCAATACGGCCTACAATCGTCAGCACCAGATCATTCATTTGGTGGCGTACAACCTCGAAGCCTTGTTTATCGAAAATTTTATCATGGCGGATATAGACATTGACCCTTCCTCATCACATCAGTATTCTCTGGGCTATTTTCAGTCCTTCGATCGATGGATAGACAACCTTTCTATGGAGTTGTATTACAAAAAACAGGAGGATGTGGTCCGGTACATACCACCGTATAAGGATCTTCAGACCATCTTGGATTTCAAATCGTCGCTGGTGACCAATGGGGAGACCGATAGTTATGGAATAGAACTGATGGTTCAAAAAACATCCGGGGATTTTCATGGTTCGATCGCCTATACCTGGGCAAAAACAGAATCCGTATTTCCGGACCTCAACGGTGACCGGCCTTTCCCCTCGGATTTTGATTACCGGAATCAGTTTAATACCCTGTTGGTCTATCAGATCAGTCCGGAGTATCGGCTGTCTGCGCAGTGGGTGTATCTGACCGGACGTCCGATCACCTGGTCCAATGAAGAAGTGCCCAATGATCCATTGACCGGGACTGAAACGTACCAGATATATCCCGGAATCAACAATGAACGTCTTCCGGCATACCATCGTTTGGATATTGGTCTTCGACGGGACCGGGTGTCGGATAAAACGGGGAAAAAGTACTGGTTTAGTCTCAATGTATATAACGCGTATTTCCGGAAAAATCCGTATTCCGTGGAATTCAAGGACGGAAAGTGGAAGATCCGGTCGGTCTTTCCCATTATTCCTTCTATTAATGTAGGATTTGAATTGTAACCATATGCAGCGTACCGTTTACTGGATTTTGATCCTGGCCACTATTTCCGGATGTGAAATTTATTCAGATGCACTCATACGCCCGGAATACCAGCCCTCGCTGATACTCCACGCCATGCTTAGTCCGCAGGAAGGGGGGCAGGCGTATATCAAATATTCGGAGCCCATCGATAGTTTGAGGGCACAACCAGTACCTGAGCTCCCGGAATTTTCAGTCTTTTTATACGAGAACGGAGTGGAGAAATACGAATATACCAGAGAAGAAGAGGGGCATTATATCCTGGATACCGCACACTTATTACTTTTCCCGGACCGGGATTACCATGTGGAGGTCAAGTCAATCGATGGTCAACTAGTATTGAAATCGGGGATCGATCATTTGCCTTTGGTACCCGATGTATTGGAATCGAGGTTGTATCAGGATACGAGTACGTTTCCGGAAAATAATTTTATCGAGGTGGCGTGCCGATTCGATCCTGGATCCGGTGGTGGCTTTCACTTCCGCAAAGATTATTCGGTGGATAGCGGTATGGTGTTTATTCGGGGACGCGATCTGATGTATGGACGCTTTTCGTTGGGTGGATTGTATGACAGTCGGAGTTATCCGGATGGAATGATCCATGAAACGCTGAGCTCCGCCACGTTTATCAAGCCCGAACCTGGTAGTGAAAACCAGTTTGTCAACGCGGTTAAACTTTGGATTGATCATCTCTCACCGGGATTGACCCGGTTCTTGCAGGATGTAGCAGACTTCAGAGACTCCGGGGGGGATCCATTTTCCACCAGTAAACCGGTATATTCCAATATCGAAGGAGGATACGGCGTTTTTGGGATGTACAATAGCTGGGTGGGGGTGGAATATATTGAAAAATGAGACAGCAGATTTGACAGATCAGATTTGACAGATCAGGTATGACAGTCTCGAATATCTGTCATATCTTTCATCCATATGACCGAAAAAGAAAAAATGCTTCGTGGTGAACACTACGATTCCCGGGATCCGGAACTGATCAGGATGTACCACAGAGCCCGGAGATTGCTGAAGAAATATAACAATCTCGACTCTGAGTTGACAGAAGAGAAGGAACGGGTACTGTCGGAATTATTCGAGTTTAAAGGAACAGGGGTGTGGATAGAAGCCCCGTTTTTCTGTGATTATGGGGAAAACATTTCCATTGGAGAGAATACCTTTATCAATACAAATTGTATGTTTCTGGACGATCATAAAATTTCCATAGGGAAAAATGGATTGATTGCTCCGTACGTACAGATCTATACGGCGAGTCATCCGGTGACGGCTTCCGAAAGGATCATCGAAAGTGATACCGGTACGAGGTACCTGACTTCCGCTTCACCAGTGTCCATTGGGGACAACGTGTGGATCGGCGGAAATTCGATCGTATTCCCCGGAGTGACGATCGGAAACCATGTGACCATAGGGGCGGGAAGTGTGGTGACGAGGGATCTACCGGATCGTGTTCTGGCGCTGGGAAATCCTTGCAAAGTGGTCAAAGAGATTTGAAAGTGAATTAACCACAGAGACCCACCAGGCAGGCACCGAGGATCACTAAGGGTTCCGTCAAATCGAGACCATTAACCCAAAGTTGGGATTCGGGAAGAGGAACTAGTGCGTCGAATCCTAGGTTCCTATAGTGCTTTAAATCTGGCTCGGCAATCTCAGCATCCCCACAGTCTTCCCGCCAGCTTACCGATCCTGTGGCTTACTTGGGATCGGTAAGTCGGGGGGAGGCATGAGCGAGAGGGAGGATTGCCGAGCCCATAAATAACAATAGGTATTTAAAGGTTGTATCACCAGTTTCACAAGACATCATTCACTCCACGAATGTTCGATGAATCCATTTGGTTATTTAGCAGTAAAACCGTACCTTGAGAGTGCGGAAATTAAATGATTTGTATGTCCACATCGGTCATCACGAAGCGATTGATCAGTCAGGTAGAGTATCATCAAATGGGTGATATGGGACTTCTGAAGCCTGATGAAAAGGTTGAATTGATCAACGGAGAAATATATACCCTGAGTCCTATCGGAAGTAGACACAGGAGCATAGTTTTGCAATTGACGACAACTTTCGTGCCTGCATTCCTGGGTGAATTTCTTATCAGCGTACAAAATTCCATCAATCTGGATCAATGGAATGAACCGGAGCCTGATGTGACCATTTTAAAAAACAGAGCTGATCGGTATTCAGGAATTTTGCTCAGCCCTTCTGATATTTTGACGGTCATTGAGGTTTCTGGTACTTCTTATGATTTTGATCTAAGAATAAAATTACCCCTATATGCCTCTGCCGGAATTGCTGTTTTATGGATTGTCAATTTGAATGAAAATCGGATCGAAGTTTATTCCGAACCACGGTCGACCCGCTATGCAAAACAAATTATATATTACCCGGGGGATACCATTTCATTACATTCAAAAGAATTTCAAGTGACAGATCTGTTGGTTATGGAGATTTAGAACACCGTATGAACTTTGTTCCTCTTGCACTGGCATCAAACCGGGCTCACACCCTCTAGGCGAAAGTTCTTGATAATTTCAAAAATTAACCAGCGAAAATCTGCGAATCTACCTCATCAGCGTTCCATCGGTCTACCTGCGGACAGCATAACTTTAAGTACACATTCAATATTCAAAGCAAAAAATTCCTATATTGAGCTATCTTTTTTATATTTTTTCAACCTCATCCTGATAACTGGATAGCTTCATGACAAACATACTCCACCCTGATCGATTACTGAAAATTGTGTTCTGGACAATTCTGGCATCTTTCTCATTTCAATGTTCTTCTGATCGAGGGTCCAGCGGGGATTTGATCGATATCTCCCACCTCAATCTCCCCGATGACCTGGAGGCTACGCTCTGGGCTACTTCTCCCGCTTTTTCCAATCCAACCAACATCGATGTAGATGAACGGGGCCGGCTCTGGGTGACCGAAGCGGTAGATTACCGCCTATTCAACAACGATCCGGCGGTGGAACACGGAAAAGGGGACCGGATCGTGATTCTGGAAGATAAAGATGAGGATGGAGTAGCCGAATCTTCGAAGGTGTATGTGCAGGACGAGGATCTGGTAGCTCCACTGGGAATTGCCGTTCTGGGCAATAAGGTTTTTGTTTCCTGTTCCCCCAACCTGCTGGTGTATACCGATGAAGACGGGGACGATGTGCCCGATAAAAAGGAGGTATTTCTCACCGGTTTCGGGGGCTACGACCACGATCACAGCCTGCACGCCGTATTAGCCGGGCCGGATGGACGGTATTATTTCAATGTGGGAAATGCAGGACCCCATATAGTGACAGATCAGGGCGGATGGACGCTGAGGTCCGGGAGCTTGTACAACGGAGGCTCGCCTCATAATAAATCCAATAAACCTGGCCTGGTCAGCGATGATGGCCGCAAATGGACGGGTGGTCTGGCCCTCAGTATCAACCCCGATGGAACCGGGATGGAGGTCCTGGGGCATAATTTCAGAAACAGCTACGAAATCACGCTGGATTCTTATGGGAATATGTGGCAGAATGATAACGATGACGACGGCAACAAAGGAACCCGCGTGGCGTGGTTAATGGAAGGTGCCAACCAGGGCTATTTTAACGCGGACGGTTCCAGAACCTGGTATGCGGATCGCCGACCGGGTCAGGGCACCGCTTATGCCCACTGGCATCAGGGCGATCCCGGCGTAATGCCGATGGGGGACTCTACAGGGTCGGGATCGCCAACGGGGATCGTTTTCAATGAAAGCGATGCCATGGGAGAAGACTACCGGGGGATGCTGCTCAGTTGTGAAGCCGGGAGGAACGTCATACTGGCGTACAAACCGGAAAAACAAGGAGGGGGATACAAAATGGACCGGATCAATCTGATCACTTCTCTGGCTGCAGAGGAAGTGGAAAATGCTGAAAGCCGGTACCAGGGGGATGACAAAAATAAATGGTTTCGACCGAGCGACATAGCCGTGGGAACCGATGGAGCCTGGTATATAGCCGACTGGTATGATCCCGTCGTAGGAGGTCACCGGGCCCGGGACACCATGGCTCTGGGCCGGATATACAGGATTACCCCCAAAGGGAAAAAACTCAATCGCCCGGAAATTGAATATTCTACGACCGATGGTCAAATCGCAGCCTTGCTCAATCCCGCCATCAACGTGCGAAATCTCGGTTTTGTCAGATTGCTGAAACAAGGTCCCACGATCATTCCGGATGTAAAGAGGGTTTTGGAAGATAGCAATCCCTATCACCAGGCCAGAGCGGTTTGGTTGCTGGCCCAACTGGGTCCTGAGGGGATCGACGAAGTGATCCCACTTCTGGAAGATGACGATCCCAATCTTCGCATCACTGCCTATAGGGCTCTTCGTGGCGCATCGAAAGATTATATGTCGTATGCGGCCCAACTCAGCAATGACGCGGACGCGGGGGTCCGGCGGGCGGTGGCAGTTTCACTACGGGATATTCCATGGGATGAGATGAAAAATGTCGGAATGGCTCTCGCAAAAGGATACGAGAACGGTGACCGCGCTTATCTCGAAGCGCTGGGGCTGGCCTTTGACGGAAAAGAAGCTGAAGCTTATCGCGTGTTGAACGAGGAAATGGGTGGTCATCCTCTCTCGTGGAGTGATGCTTTTGCCGACATAGCCTGGAGATTGCACCCGGTCTCTTCCGTCGAAGCCTGGAAGGCGCGGGCAGGATCTGACCAACTCAACCTGGACCAGCGTAATCAGGCCATCGTAGCCCTGGGTTTTATCGACGATCAAAAAGCCGTAAATGCGATGGAGAGTCTTCGGGAGAGTCCTCTTGAGGATGTCCGTACGCAGGCGGCCTGGTGGCTGACGTACCGCCATTCCAACAACTGGAACTCGTACGACATGGATTTGCCGGAAGAAGCCAAAAGTGAAAACCTCGCATTTCAAAAAGAACTATTGGCTTACCAGGAGAGGTTGTTGTCCGATACAGCGTCAATGGATGACCGGCTGGATGCCGGACGTCGACTGGCGCGCTCCTCCTCCGGTGGCGAAATGCTGATCGGTCTCGCTTCGGCTGATAAACTCTCCGATGAAATTCTGGAGGCTCTGGCTGACCCTATGCAACGCAACCCCGATCAATCCGTGCAGGCCGTTGCTGCTGATTTGTTCAAATCCAATTCGGCCAATGATCAAATGTCTGCCCAAAGTATTCTCTCCCTCGAAGGTCAGGCGGGTAAAGGGTTGGCTGTGTTTCAATCCTATTGTTCCTCCTGCCACAAGGTGGACAACGCAGGTCGTGATATCGGCCCGGAGTTGACTACGATCAATCAGAAATATGGGAAATCTGGTCTGGTGGATGCCATTATACACCCCAGCGCGGGGATGTCTTTTGGATACGAATCCTGGTTGATGACCAAAACAGATGGAACGACCGTATTCGGATTTTTGCAAGGAGATGGTGACCAGGTAACCATCCGGGATATGTCGGGTAAACTGATCACTATTCCGGCTGCTGAGATTGCTTCCCGTAAACAATTTGCTACGAGTATTATGCCGGAGCCGGAGGCTCTCGGGTTGTCGGAGCAGGATGTAGCGGATGTGTCGGCTTATTTGTTGGAAATAGAATAAAGACCAATTGTACGGAGGGCGGGGGAACCGATCTTTAAGCCGCTTCACTTCCCCGCTAGTGCCCCGGGCATTAAGTTCGTGATACTTAAGACGAGGTTATTTTTTGTCAGATCGAAGAAGTGACCGAATGCAGTCTCGTCGTTGAGACGAGGCCAAAGGTCTGGTAGACCTTTGATGAGGGGATCCGAGCCGTAAGCCGCTTCACTTCCCCGCTAGCAACTCTGTAAGCTTCTTCCGGCAGTTCCGAGCTTGGAGTAAGGAGCTTGCAGCCAGGCGGGTGAGCAAGGATAGCGCCTTGACCCTTTTTTACGCAACTGACTTACTGCTTATTCCATTTTTTCGTAAATTGTTATTCGTATGGAAGTGTTTTTTCGAACTAAGGAGGAGAGCAATTTAGCCCGGGAGGCAGAATTTCTGCGATTACCAGATGGTGATCGACTATATGCCTTTTTGCGACTGATGACGACGTCTGGATTTTTACCAACAAAAATAGAGAATAATCACCACGAGAATAATTTAGAAATCTTATTGGATCGAACGATGGATAATTGGAACGAAGAAATACTGAATTTTGTCCGATTAGCTTCTCAGCATGGGGTTCGGATGATACTGGTAGGAGGAGGAGCGGTCAATTTTCACGGTTATCAAAGACATTCAGCAGATGTTGATTTTTGGATCGATACCACGGAAAAGAACTTTGAAAAATTGATTTTGGTTTTTCGGGAAATGATGTACGATTTGAGGGAATTTCCCTCAGAAGTGGTGGAGGGGTGGCAGAATATTTCTGTCAAATTCAGTCCTGGCGATTTGAGCCTGGAATTGATCACCCGTTTTTCGTTGGATAAATCATTTGAAGAAGCCTATCAGGATGCTGAAATCGTATTCCAGACCGGTGATTTTCAGGTGGTCAAATGGCACGTGCTTTCATACGATGATCTGATCGATAGTAAACTGAAATCCCAAAGGGCAAAAGACATGCTTGATATCCAGGAACTGGAAAGGATCCGAAGAACTAAGTAGGTAGGTACAAAGACAGATTTCGGGAATTGTGAATGAAAGAGAGCCGTAGGCATTCTATTTTTTTCCACAAATTGATTCCCTTATTGCGACAGATTTGAAAGGTCTTTGTATCTTTGGCAACGATTATGAATTGTCACATACATACATTGCATCATAGGGAGAACCATCATTCCGGATCGGGGTGGTAAGCAGTGTATTTTATTGAAATAAATAAATTAAACTTTTGGCTTATCACTTGAATGTTGATAAGCCATTTTCATTTTAAAACCAGACTATGCTCAATATAGCCATCCAGAAAAAAGGACGAATGAGTGAAGATTCCGTCCAGCTTCTAAAAAAGTGTGGCCTCCGATTCAACAGCAGCGGCCGAGGCCTCATAGCTCAAAGTTCGGGGTTTCCCGCAAACATCTATTACCTGCGCGACGACGATATCCCCGATTATGTGGAGAAAGGAATCGCTGACGTCGGAATCGTGGGTCTCAATGTGTTGATGGAAGGAGAAAATCAGGTTCATCTCAGTCAAAAACTGGGGTTTTCACGGTGTCGGTTGTCGATCGCCATTCCCAGGGATCATCCTTACCATGGGATACAGGACCTCGACGGACGAGAAATAGCCACATCCTATCCCAATATACTTAAGAAATACCTGGACGAACATCAGGTTTCGGTCAAAATTCATACCATATCCGGATCGGTAGAGATCGCCCCGGGGATTGGGTTGACGGACGGGATCTGCGACATCGTGAGCACAGGTTCTACCCTCCTGAGCAATGGACTCAAAGAAGTGGAAAATATCCTGGATTCCGAAGCGGTGATGATTAGTTGCCAAAATCTCAATCCTTCCAAGAAGGAATTATTGGAAAAGTTGATATTTCGGATCAAGGCGGTTCAGAAAGCATCGGAAAGTAAATACATTCTATTGAATGCGCCCAATGATAAACTGGATAAAATCGTTGAATTGCTCCCAGGGATGAAGAGCCCTTCCATACTGCCGCTGGCAGAAGAAGGTTGGTCGAGCGTGCACTCGGTACTCAGCGAGGAAGATTTCTGGGAGGTGATCGAAGAATTAAAAGCCAACGGTGCCGAAAGTCTGTTGGTCGTACCGATCGAAAAAATGATTTTATAGGGTCTTATTTTCAAGTAAGAAAAAGTAAATGAAAGTTGTATGAAAATCCTGGACAAACCTTCCTTCGAAATGGCGCTCCAGGCCATGCAAAGGCCGAGTGGAGACCGTGACAATACTTTTGCCCAATTGTCCGACCGGGTCGGGAAGATCCTGGACCGGGTCAGGGCTGAAGGAGATACCGCCCTCTTGGATCTGACACAACAACTGGACGGCGTCACGATCGAGAACATCCGGGTCTGTGATGCAGAAATAGAGGCCGCGATCACACAAGTAGACCCTGATTTGAAAATGGCGTTGCGTACCGCCAAAAACAACATCGAACAATTTCACCATAGCCAGCATGAGGGCGTACGGCGTATCGAAACCAGTCCCGGAGTGGTCTGTTGGCGGGAAAACCGGCCTATCGAATCCGTAGGGTTGTACATCCCGGGTGGGAAGGCCCCCCTGATCTCCACCGTACTGATGCTCGGCGTGCCGGCTCAGTTGGCGGGTTGCCAAAACATTGTTTTATGTTCTCCGCCCGATTTGCATGGACAGATCCATCCGGCTATTTTGTACGCAGCTTCGCTCTGCGGAATACGTGATATTTTCAGAGTCGGCGGGAGTCAGGCGATTGGTGCTATGGCTTATGGAACCAGTACCGTACCCAAAGTGGATAAAATATTTGGTCCGGGTAATCAGTATGTGACCCACGCCAAACTTGTAGTGCAATCCACCGGAACGGCGATCGATATGCCGGCAGGACCATCGGAAGTACTGGTCTGGGCTGATGACGCAGCCAATCCTGAATTTGTAGCTGCCGATCTGTTGGCCCAGTCCGAACACGGTCCCGACAGCCAGGCTGTACTGATCTGCGACAGCCTGCAATTTGCCAGCCGCTGCCAGGAAGCGGTGATTTCTCAAAAATCCCAATTGTCCAGACGCTCTATCATCGATGAGGCTCTGTCGCACAGTTGTATCATCGTCGTTGATCGAGGCGAAGCCATCGGTTTGATCAATCAATACGCTCCGGAGCATTTGATCATACAACGCGAACGGCACAGCTATGACCTGGCAGACATCCGGCACGCTGGTTCAGTGTTCATCGGTCCCTACAGTCCGGAAACGGCCGGTGATTATGCGTCGGGTACCAATCATACGCTGCCTACCAATGGATACGCCCGGGTGTACTCCGGAGTTTCTCTCGATTCATTTGTGAAAAAGATCACCTTCCAGGAATTGAGTATGGATGGCCTGAAAGGATTGTCGGATACATTGCGGAGGATGTCGGATGCCGAGCATCTCGATGGGCATCGCCGGGCAGTAGAGGTCAGACTGGAGTTTCAAAATCACCCTGTAGATGGGATCAACAAAAATTGAGTGCCATGGAAAAATATCAGGAATATTATAAACTAGTCAGGGACAATATCAAAAAACTGGTGCCTTATTCTTCGGCCCGTCACGAGTTTACCGGACATGCCAGGGTACACCTCGACGCCAATGAAAATCCCAATGATTATCACGTGTACAACCGGTATCCGGATCCACTGCAAACCGACCTCAAGGTCCGGGTTGGAAATCTGAAAGGCATTTCGCCTGATTCTATCTTTATAGGGAACGGCAGCGATGAAGGAATCGACATCCTGATCCGGATATTTTGCAGCCCGGGCCAGGATGCGATCCATGTACTGGAGCCGACCTACGGCATACCGGGTATCCGCTGATATCAACGACGTCAAGGTGAATTCCACCTTGCTGACCGAGTCTTTTGATATCAACGTAGATCTACTGCTGGACGATCTCCAGGCCAATGACCGGATTTTATGGATCTGCAGCCCCAACAATCCAAGCGGCAACGCTCAGGATCAGCAAATCATCATCGAATTGTTAAAGCGATTTCCCGGGATAGTGGTAGTGGATGAAGCCTACATAGATTTTTCCAACGAAGCCTCCATGATCACCCTGATTCACGATTATCAAAATCTGGTGGTTTTACAGACTTTTAGTAAAGCCTGGGGGATGGCTGGTTTGCGGTGCGGCATGGCTTTTGCTTCCCCATGGATCATCCGGCTGATGAATGCGGTGAAACCCCCGTACAACATCAATGAATATACCCAGAAGTTTTTAACGGATCTGGTCAATGATACCGAGTCGGTCAAAAAGGAGGTCAGCAGGATTCTCCAGGAACGGGATCGGGTAGAGCATTTTCTGGAATCCCTGGAATCCGTAGAGGAAGTATTCCCCAGCGATGCCAACTTTATTTTATTCCGAATCCGGAATTCCCAGGAAATATTCAGTGCTCTTCGGGATAGCGGGATCGTGATCCGGAACAGACACAATAACCCCCTATGCCGGGATTGTCTGCGGGTGACCATCGGTACAGAGACCGAGAACGACCTGTTTATGAAACAACTTAAAATCCTGACAAAATAATGAAAAAAGTCCTGTTTATAGATCGGGATGGGGTACTGCTCAAAGAACCCCCGGAGGATTACCAGGTGGATTCTTTCGAAAAATTTGAACTCGTCCCCGGTTGTATCTCCGCACTGCGGGATATCGTATCGTTGAAGACCTACGAGTTGGTCATGGTGACCAATCAGGATGGCCTGGGCACCGCTTCTTTTCCGGAACATACCTTCTGGGGTCCCCAAAATCTTTTGATGAAGATCCTCGAAAATGAAGGAATCCAATTCAGGAATGTCCACATCGACCGGAGTTTCCCAGCAGATAATCTGCCATCCCGGAAACCCGGAACGGCTATGTTGACGGAATATCTGCACGGTGAATTTGATCTGGAAAAGTCGTTTGTGATCGGCGATCGCAAATCGGATATGTTGTTGGCCCGGAATCTGGGTGCGAGGGGCATCCTGCTCGGACAATCTGTAGATCCTCTCGATGAACGGGATACAGGATCGGAAGAATGGGCGAGTCACGTGGCCCTGCGGGCAAATACCTGGTCGGAGATCCGAGATTACCTGGTCGGGCTGCCGCGGACGGTGACCCACCAGCGGGATACCCACGAGACCAAGATTAAACTAGCTCTCAATCTGGATGGAAGCGGCCGGTCCAACATCTCTACGGGTTTATCCTTTTTTGACCATATGCTCGATCAAATCGCCCGCCATGGGGGAATCGATCTGGACCTACAGGTAAATGGGGATCTGGATGTCGATGAACATCATACGATGGAGGATACGGGTTTGGCTTTGGGTGCCGCATTTCGTGAGGCCATCGGGAGCAAGATCGGGATGGCGCGGTATGGGTTTTCCCTGCCGATGGACGATTGCCGGGCGTTGGTATTGATGGACTTTGGGGGACGGCCCTGGTTTCTGTGGGACGTGGAATTTCAACGGGAAAAGATCGGGGATGTCCCTACGGAAATGTTCTCGCACTTTTTTAAGTCCTTTTCTGACGAAGCCCGCATCAATTTGCAAATCGATGGACGCGGGGAAAACGAGCACCACAAGATCGAGTCGATATTCAAAGCGTTTGCCCGAGCGCTGAAATCCGCGATTCGGAGGGATGTCAATGATTTAACGTTAGCCAGCACCAAAGGAGTCCTATGAAAGAAATCGCCGTAATTGATTACAACGCGGGAAATATCCAATCGGTCCTGTTCGCGCTGGAACGGCTCGATGTCAGACCGATTTTGACCCGCGATCCGGAAATTCTCAGTCGGGCGGAAAAAATTATATTTCCAGGGGTAGGGGAGGCCAGTACAACGATGAATTATCTGCGGAAGCACCACCTGGACGAAGTGATAAGGGCCTTTGACCGGCCGTTTCTGGGCATTTGCCTGGGGCTTCAATTGATGTGTCGACACTCGCAAGAAGGCGACGTGGATTGCCTCAACGTCTTTGATATTCCGGTGGTGCGATTTCCCGAACAGAAAGGTCTGAAGGTGCCCCACATGGGTTGGAACAGCGTGCGATTTACAGACCACCCTTTATTGGTCAATATCGCGCAGGATTCGTATTTTTATTTTGTACACAGCTATTACGCGGATCTATCTGATGTGACGATCGGGACTACCCATTACGCCGTGGATTTTACCTCCGTGTTGGCGCGGGACAATTTTATGGCCACCCAATTTCACCCTGAAAAATCGGGGCCGGTAGGTCAGGTACTCCTTCAAAATTTTATAAATATCTAGAACATGCGAATAATTCCGGCCATCGACCTGATCGATGGAAAATGCGTACGGTTGGAAAAAGGCGATTTCGGTAAGAAGACCGTTTATCGTGACGATCCTTTGGAGGTGGCGAAAGAATTTGAAGGTCACGGTATTCAATATCTGCATCTCGTGGATCTGGACGGCGCCAAATCCGGGAAGGTTGTGAATTATAAGATTCTCGAAAAAATAGCGTCCAAAACCGGATTAACCATCGAC
>CALEIL010000490.1 GCA_937876435.1 uncultured Bacteroidota bacterium | reverse complement strand
ATTCCAGGTAACGGCCAACGGGCTATTGCATCTTGCAAAGAAGGCTGGGGCCATAAGCCACACCAGCGAGGTGGTGTTAGTAATACAAGGGGAGCCATTTAGCGTAAGTAATGGCCCGGATGGGCATCTTGTAGCGGACCATTCCATCGTTTTTGAAGGCAGGCCTGCCTTTTCTTTCGATATTTTTAATGTGGGTTACCTCTACATTACGTACCCCTCTGGGGGCAGGGAACTGCACTGGATCGATCGCAACAGGATGGCTGAATTCAGGGCCAAGTCACCTAATCCAGGCATGTACAATGATGAGCGATTTGTAAAAACAAAGGTCCTTAGGCACAGCCTCAAGAATGTTGGTAGGGAGGTCCTAGATTTCGACCTTTAAAAAAAAAGTGAAAAAAGATTTGGCGGTAAGTTTTTTTTGACTTATCTTTGTGTAACAAAGGGAGGGAATTCACCCAACCATAAAAAAACCAACGTTATGAAAAAGTTCAATGAGATTACAGACCAAAAAATTATAGATAGCTTGACGGACCTTTACAACGTAGAGCTATTAGACGATGCATATATAGTATATGAAGGGGTCGAAGTTGTGAGACTTGAAGAAGGGCACATGCGAATAATATTAATAGGAGATGCCCAAGCGAAGGTTACGGCCCTTAATAGCGCCAAAGTGGAGGTTTGGGCCATCGATACCGCCAAAGTGTATGTTTGGGCGTTCGATAACGCCCAAGCGGATATTAGGGCCTACGACAACGCCCAAGCGGATGCTAGGACCTGCGATAACGCCAAAGTGGAGTTTTGGGCGTTCGATAACGCCAAGGCGGATATTAGGGCCTACAATAACGCCCAAGCGGATGTTTTGGCCTTCCATAGCGCCCAAGCCACCCTTAACGGCAAAAAAATTAAAAATCAATAAATCATCATACCATGAAACGACGTGAGTTTATAGTGAATACGAGCCTCGCAGGAATCGGACTGCACGCTTCAGGAATCGCCGCTGCCCCGATATTGAAAGATATGATCCCTTCTCCATCGCAGGGTAAATCCCCCCTTAAAATAAAAAAAAGTCTGAAGTACGGTATGATCAAAACCGAGGGGACTATTCTGGAGAAATTCCAATTGCTGAAAGACCTGGGATATGACGGGGTGGAACTGGATTCCCCCAACGACCTGGACACCAACGAAATCCTGGAGGCAAAAGAAAAAACCGGACTGGAAATCCCGGGCGTGGTCAACTCTATGCACTGGAAATTCCCCCTGTCACATCCGGATCCCAAAATCAGGGCCACCTGTGTAGAATCCATGACCACAGCATTGAAAGATTGTAAGACGTATGGCGGAACGACCGTACTTCTCGTCCCGGGCGTGGTGAACGAAGAAATCAGTTATGGCGGAGCCTGGGAAAGATCCAGGATCGAAATCGAAAAAATGATCCCGGAGGCCGAAAAGACGGGCATCAAAATAGCTTTCGAAAACGTATGGAGTAATTTTATAATCAGTCCTATCGAGGCAGCGAATTATGTCGACCAGTTCAATCACGAACTGATCGGTTGGTATTTTGATATTGGCAATATCGTCCGATATGGATGGCCCGAACACTGGATCGAAGTATTGGATCACCGGATCATGAAGCTCGACGTCAAAGAATACAGCCGGAAATTGCAAAGAGACGAAGGAGTCTGGAAAGGTTTCAACGTCGAATTGATGGAAGGCGACTGCAATTGGCCGGTAGTTATCAACGCCCTGGATAAAATAGGATACGAGGGTTGGGCGTCCGCTGAGGTGCCTGGTGGGGATAGGGATCGGCTTCAGACGGTCATTGAGAAGATGGATGCTATTTTTGATATAGTGCCCACTAATTAATTTCGAAGGTTTTGTTTGATACTGAATGGGAGAACTGGAGAGAAAGCTATGCTCAGCTCAGTAACTATCATTTATTCAGGGGGCCGGATGAATGTGGGCTTTTCGTTTAAGTATGTCGGTTCCCTGAAACTCCTCCTATGAACCACGACTCGTTATACGAATCCGCAATGGTCACCCTCCATCCTCAATGACAATTCACCGGATTTAAATTTCAATAAAGCTCTAAATCTGCCGAAGATCTCAAATGGTCACACACCATGAGAAATGTTATTATATAGTTAATTCATCTATTCTTTCATAACAATTTTTCCACATCAGTCGTCAATTGCTTAAACGAATCACCATGAAGTTCTATGCCTTTCTTTTAAGTACCCTGTTTTTCACTGGAATTTTTCAATCCTGCTCGACCACCAATCGCTTGCCCCGGGATTTGAGTGATAAGTATTATGGATTTCTACCCTGCGCGGATTGCCCTGGAATCAGCTACACCCTCGACCTTCGACCCAATGGCCAGTATCACCAGACGATGGAGTATTATGAGCGGGCCACTACTTATGATTCCCACGGAAAATATACCTACGAGAACGGCAAAATTAAATTATACGCCGATGAGAAAGTCGCGGGACAATTTGAATTTGAGGGGGATAATCTGATTCATCTGGATGGAGATGGCAATCGGATTACAACTAACCTGGCGCCCTATTACATCCTCTACAAAGGCGATCCTTCCCGGGCAGAGATGCCTGAAGAACTGTCCTCATCCGGAGAAGACTCCCCATATATATTCAAAGGAACGGGCAACGAACCCTTTTGGATGGTCCAGGTAAAGCCGGATGGGGTGCTGTATTTCAAGGGTCTGATGGAAACTGACCTGGAATTTGAAGTTCCCATTACAAGTACCGACGTTTCAGAAGATGGCCATACCACGACCTATGCAGGTGAAAAAGCGGGACATGCCCTGGAAGTGGTGATCGATCATGAACGGTGTCAGGATAACATGTCGGGCTTTTATTTCCCTACTACCCTCCAGGTTAAACTAACATTGGACGGCAAAACGCAAAATTTGGAGGGATGCGGAGAATTTACCGGACAGCATGCGTTGAATGGTTACTGGAAGCTGGACAAACTCGATGAAATGGACGTGACATCATCCCCTATCACCCTGTTCATCAACCTGACCGACGGACGGATTGCTGGTCATGCCGGATGTAACAGGTATTTTGGTTCGATCGATGAAGTCACGCCGGACATCGTCCGGTTCAAGGGCGTGGGTTCCACAAAAATGGCCTGCCCGGATATGACATTGGAGAATCGATTTCTCGGGTTATTTTCCGATACGGATATTCAATGGTCTATTGATGAGTCCGGTCAACTGGTCATGACGAGTCCGGCGGGTGAGTACGTGTTCAGTCGAACGGGCAAATCCTGAAGTCAATTTCTGGTCAGGACCGGTTTCGACGACCGAAGCTCCATCCATTTTTAGCAAAAGAAAAATAAATTTTCATTGATTTTCCAATCCAGCAATTCGAGCCTGTGTTGGATGTTCGACTTCGCTACCGGATCCGACACGGCAACGATCACCTGGCTGTCCGAAGAAATCCCCTCCGATGGATCCTGCAGGACGGTGTGGTATATGTCCCGTCCTATCTTCCGGGGATTATCGGTGACCCACGTCGTCTCGGTGTCTGTTTCCTGAATTTTCCGGAACAGCTTTTTCCCTTTTTTCCCGGCTCCCCACAGGACCAAAGGCTTATTCTGTTGATAACTGTGGGTCAGGAAATAATGTAATTTGAGGTCGAAAAACAATTGATCGGCATATTCCTCCCTGGTTCGACTGGCGCGATCGGACCAATCCCGCCAATAATGAACCACCTTTGTGCAGCCCCTGGGTACCAGGTCATGGATGAACATGCGAAATACCAGATCGTAATCCTCCGGATAAAAATCACCCACCACACCTCCTATGGATTCGAGATCATCGCGATACATCAACCAGGCAGGAGACGCTATGGGGCATTCTGTATAGATTTCTTCAAATATGGCATCCCGCGCAATATGCGTATTGATCCAGTCAGCATAATCCAGAAAACCACGCTGGATCACTTTTTCCGTACTGAAATAATCCACCTGACCGGTAGCCACTACTCCGGGTCCGTCCGAAATCAGGATTTCGTATAAATTTTCCAATTTATCACGGGGCATCACATCATCAGAATCCATCCGATGAATCATGTGTCCCTTGCTTTTATGATAGGCCTTTCTCAAAGCCGGTATGATCCCTTTCCCTTGATTTGGGTACCAATGGATCCGGGGATCCAGTCGGGCGTAGCTTTCCAGGATATGCCGGGAATTGTCCGTGGAATGGTCATCGACCGCGATTATTTCCCAGTCACCGAAAGTTTGTCGACAAATACTATCCAGGCAAATCCGGAGGTAAGGAGCTGTATTGAAAACCGGCATTAATATACTGATCATCGCGAAATATAAACTTTTAATGACGCAAAGATGAAGGGAAGCTAATAAAATTAAGTCCCTTACAAGAATCTCTATGACTCCATATTACAGGCGTACGAAATAAAAATGGAGCAATTATATGTTTGTTTTTCCTCCACCTCGATTTTTGATCCACCCCTCGTTAATCACGGAGCGACTTTTAATTTTTCAAATTTGGGATTGCACCATAATTTATCAATATTTACAACGATGGCACATCATGACGCATTAGCTGCAATCGAAAATGATCAAAATTGACCCTATCATAGCCGTAAAAGATATTGAAACCAGTGCAGGCTGGTATCAAGCCATCTTTGGTTGTAAAAGAACTCACGGTGGGGATGAATTCGCGGTGTTGGAAACATCGAATAAAGAAGTCCTGATGTGTCTACATAAATGGGGGGAACACGACCACCCGACCATGACCTCCCCCCATGATTCGACAGGTCATGGCCTCATCCTTTACTTCAAGGTTGATAATTTAAAAGCCATCCGACAAAATGTCGAAGAAATGAATTACCCTGTGGAAGATGATATCCACCAAAATCCAAACTCCCAAAAAAAGGAGTTTTCAATTAGGGATCCAGACGGCTACTATCTTACAGTAACCGAATTTCACAATTATGAAGGTTAAATGAAGAAAGCCGGAAAGTTCACACCTCAAATAAGCCGTGTTTTATGGCATAGAGAACCAGGCCGACCCGACTCTTGATGCCTAAGCGATGGAAGAGCGATTCTCTGTAGCCATCGATCGTTTTGGGACTGAGAAACATTTCGGCCGCAATTTCCTTATAGGTTTTTTGGGTACACGCCAGTTTTATAAAAGTCAGTTCGTTCTCCTTGAAATCCATCTTGCCCGGATCATCTTTTTCCTGGATGGAGGAAACGAGTGAATTGGTGACAATTTCCGAATAATAAAATCCTCTTGTGGCCACTTCGGACAGGGCCCTTTCCAGAATAACCGGACTGATATCTTTGACCAGGTATCCCCTGGCTCCGACCCGCAGCATCTGTATAATGTGCGATTCGTCATCATTCATGGACAAACCGATCACCTTAATCGCAGGAAAATGATCCGAAATGTACTGGGTCGCTTCTATCCCGTTCATGACGGGCATATTGATGTCCATCAGAATGATATCCGGATGCTGAGGACTGGAAGAAATTTTGTCGATGCATTCCTTGCCGTTCTTACTGAAGTACAACACTTCAAAATCATCGAATTTACTCACCAGATCGCCTAGCGCTTTGGAGAATAACAGATGGTCATCTACTATAACTACGGTGTACATTTCCTTTGCATTACTTTGTTTTTGCTCCATATGATAACACCAGGAACTCGCTATGGTCATCAAGTCCTGGTGAGTCGGGGGACTCAGTTTTTAAAATTAATTCTTCTCTACTGCCAAAGAAGGATGTGGATAGTTCAAGCGGATCATAGTTCCTTTCAGGG
This sequence comes from uncultured Bacteroidota bacterium, assembly GCA_937876435.1. GTDB lineage: Bacteria > Bacteroidota > Bacteroidia > Chitinophagales > Saprospiraceae > Membranihabitans. The sequence continues at coordinate 12,070 of CALEIL010000490.1, read as the reverse complement.
GAGAAGAAACCATTTCAATTTCAGCACCGATCATATGCGCTCTGTTGTGCATATTCAGCAATCCGGAACCCTTTATCTCAGACTCCTCTTTCTCTATACCAATCCCATCATCTCTGGCCATAATATACAAATTGTTTTTGGTATTATCGATTTCTACCCACAGATTTTTTGCTTCTGCATGCCTGATGGTATTGGAAAAAAATTCCTGTAAAATGCGAAATATGATCAGGTGATTTTTATCATGACTCAATTCATATTCTTCCTTATATTCAAAATGGGGTTGCAGAATCTTCCACCTTTGGTACCGTTGAAGTTCGATTTCGATGGCTTCGATCAGACCAAAATTTTGGATATGGTCCTTGTTGAGCGTACGGGACAGGGCTCTGACCTCGGTGATCGAAGCGCCGACCAATTCGTGCACTTCCGATAATGGTTGATGGCTTTTAGGTTCCTGCATCAGCATAGCCAGTTTGATCTTGATCGATGACAGGATTTGACCCAGATTATCATGAAGCTCCATCCCGATATACTGGAGAGTATTTTCCTGGATTTCCATTTGAGAGGTCAGATATGTTTTCTCCAACTCCTCCCGGAGGGTTTCCTGTTCCCGGATAAATCTATTTTTCCGTTTTTGAATAAAAATAAAAAACAGGACAAACCCGGCGGCCATAAGCAGAATCACGAGGGTAGAAACTATAATAATTAATTGAATTTCTTCTTCCCCCATAGTAAACCGATTAAAAAACTGGTGTGTAAGATAATATTTAATATTAACAAAAACACGCTGTAAATCCAGCCTGTATGATCCATCGCATTGCCCATAATCATGATCGGGATCACACTGGCGTAGAAAAACAGGAACCCTACGGAAACCCAAAACAAAAGCCCACGCTGGATAATCAGGATTTTTTCGGTATGCAATACTTCATTGAAATACAGGAAAATGGTTAAAATCAGACTCAACGCCCCCAGGAAAAAAGTATAGGACTGGAATTCTCGGATAATCGATTGATGAAAAATCGAATTGAGGATCGACAGTCCCAAAAAGAGCGCGATCAACCAGATCGTAATCCTTTTGGACCTGGTGCTGGAAAGAAACGATCTATACCAAAATATCAGCAACGGAAATTCCAGGATAATGAAGACATTGTAAAGAATGAGATTGGGCGAGTCAAAGTTCCGGGGCCACAATTCCCCGGATACCTCCAACAAAACCACTGCCCATACATAACCCAGGAAATATCGCAGGTTGTTGTGGTTGTATTTATAGAATGTGAAAGTGGCTACCAACGCCACCAAAACTTCCATGCCAAGTATCAGGTCACCTCCCATATTATTTTTTGATCACCACATTATTGTGGTGCTCATTCTTCTCCATCCTGTACAGGAGGCTGGCCCATTTTACCGAAATTTAAAAAAGAGCTCGATCCGGATGGTCCGGTCAGGGAGAACATCACCGTGGATGATTTTTGTTTCTCGTCCCCATAATTGTTGGGAGGAGAATCCTTTCCTGCCCTGTTGAGCAATTCTCCGAGGTTCACCGGGACACCATCTTCGATATACAGGGGATCAAAAGCTTCATCCTGTCCTTTTCGGTTTTTATATGTAGGGATAAACAGGATTGTTTGTTTGTTGCGATTTTCCTCTTCCTCCACATCAGATGGATAAATGGCATTGACGACCCGAATTCCGGTCACCTCGACCCCCTTCAGCCTGGAGAGACATTTGACATAATGAAGGTAGCATTCTATAGAATCAAGAGAAAATTGGAATGATTCCACGGGGGTAAATTTCTCGCTGGTGAAATTTGACCTGAATCGGTCGTAATTATCAATATAGCGGGAAGCTTTCTGCATAGATAGAAGATTTTTTGATGATGGTCGCATAATGGTTTTTTGTTTATTGGTTAGACATTGTATCTCTTTTAAGAATCAAACACGGAATGGATTACTTTACCCACAAAATATAAAGGGGCAAGTTAGTCTAACAGTATAAGAATTTATCGGCACAAATAGGGGTTTTTTCCCCTTTGTTTTGGGGAAATATCGGAAGGCGTGATATTTCGCTTCATCGTACATTGCATCATTGTACCATATGAACCAAATGTACCAGCTATGCTATCTTCCCGGTTGCAGATTGCCCCTTCACTGATCTGCAGCCGGGTGGGTTTTTAGGACGGAATGATCCGCTTCCGTTGTATTGAAATTGTGAATTCCGGTGTTCCGCCGTATCCTCCCTCCAAATCGGGAATTATCCGATTTATAATTACAACTCCCGTGTATGCCCAAAAACACCATGAACAGGGCACTGGAATTCATTTCTTTTTTCCTATTGGAAATCCGTCAGCAATTTTCGAATGTCTTTGATATTACCGTAAATGACCAGGATCTCATTTTCTTTAAATACGGTTTCGGGACTGGCTATTTTGTTGATGATATAATCACTCTTAGAGGTTCCTATAGGATTCATCACCTCACGCGGGGTGAACGTGGTCAGGACCAATACTTTATATTCCTGTACCAGATCCAAACTTTCCAATGATTTTCCTGCCATCCCTTTAGGGACCTCGACCTCGATTACGTAATACGGGCCTGCGAGATAGTGCACATCATGCACACCTTTCATGGCCAGTTTGATGGACCATATTTCAGCGGCCTCCTCCTCGGGATTGATCACAATATCCACGGTCATTGCCTCCAGGACGGTCTGATGAACCTTGGAAATGGCTCTGCTCACCAGTTTTTTCACCTTCAGGTGTCTGAGGATGGCCGTAGACATGATGTTGGCACCGATATCTTCTCCGATAGCCACGATCACCTGGTCAGTTTCCTGTAAGGGAAGTTCTGCCATGGCATATTGATCTGTGGCATCCATGGCGATCGCATGGGTCATCCGGTCTTTCAGAGCTTCAATTCGGGCGACGTCCTTGTCTACTCCCATGACCTCATGGCCAGCTTCTGTAAGGTTTACGGCAATCGCAGATCCAAAACTCCCCAATCCAATGACAATGTAATTCATAAAGCACGTCTTTAATTAATCATTATTTCTTCTACCGGATACCGGTAATTCATTTTGTGAAAACGACGGAATATAGCTATTAATACCGTAAACATGGTCACCCGTCCTACAAACATGGTGATCATGAGGACAATTTTACTAGCGGTCGACAGCTCATCTGTGATTCCCATGGTCAACCCCGCTGTGCTATAGGCGGAAAAAACCTCAAATACCGTTTCCAGTGCGTCCAGATGAGGATCAAATATCCGGATGAATAGCGTACTGATCCCGATGACGAGTAGAGATAAAAAGATGACTGCAAAAGCCCGTTTGATGGATTCGTCTGAGATCTGTCGTCGATACACTTCTACCCGATCCTTTCCCTGGACCAAATGGGTAATGTTGAGAATAGCCAGGGCCAGGGTCGTGGTCTTGATTCCTCCACCCGTGGACATGGGGGAAGCACCGATCCACATCAAAAATATGACGACCATCAAGGTACCCAACTGAAGTTCACTCGTTTGGACAGAATTGAAACCCACGGTCCGGGGGGCCGTCCCATTGAAAAATGATATCGCTATTTTTCCCCACCAGGAATGTTCCGATAAACTATAATTGTACTCGAAAATGTAAAATAGCAATGTCCCAAGCACGATGAGCACGGCGGTCACCACCAGTACAATTCTGGTGTTGATATTGATTATTCGGGGTTGGTGCACGAATGGACTTTGATTTCGGATGGAAGCCCACGTATTCAATAAATAATAACGGCCGTATTGTATGAAATTGAACACAATCGGAAAACCCAATCCTCCAAAGATAAACAGGCTGGCAGCGATCAACTGAAATGGGTAGTTGAACCTCAATGAGGACGTATACAAACCTTCCGGAAGTGTGGAAAATCCTGCATTGCAGAACGAAGATACCGAATGAAAGATCGAAAAAAATGCCCTGGAGTAAATATTGGAAATGGTGCTTTCATCCAGTGAACCAAATATGAGAATAGCACCCAAAAGTTCGAATCCAAGCGTATATAATAATATGGTTTTGAGCATGGAATAAGCCTGAGTCAACCGGCCTGAATACGTGATTTCCCGGATGAGCAATTGATTTTTGTAACTGGTTTTCCCCCGAAAGAAAAAACTAAAAAAACTGGTAAAAGTCATAATACCCAGACCACCAAGCTGAAACAAAAGCAGCAGAATCCCTTGCCCGAATGGAGTGAAATCCAGGGCGGTATCCAGGACGAGCATTCCGGTTACGCATACCGCACTGGTGGACATAAACAAAGCATCGATCAGTGAAATGGGTTCATACGTAGCTTCCGGAAGCATAAGTGCCAGGGCCCCCAACAGGATCAACAATAAAAAACTTCCTACGAACAATTGAGCGGGATTAAAATCCAGGAAAGCCTGATGGATATTGCTGGTAAATAACTCCCTCATGAATCCCAGGACCAAAGTGATAAAGACCCAGACCCAGGCTCCTTCAGAGGTGGTAAATGCAGGATCGACTTGTCCCGTCAGAATCACGCTGTACAGAATTCCCACCATGGACAACAACAGAATCCCGTCAAAAAACCACAATTTCCTGGGCGGTCTGTACCACGAAAAGAGATACCTGAAAAGGACCGCTACGATATTCAATATAAAAGTGACCAGGTACAATTCATAAATCGAGGTCAGCACATGAAACTCCGGATGTTTAAATCCGATATCGTATATTAAGCTACCGACCGAGACAAATGAAAGGATCATAGTGACCCAGCGGATGACCTGATAAACCTGACGAATTCTGGTTTTAAACATCTAAATTGAGTTTGAAAAACTGTATCTAACCATTGCAATCTACGGAAAAGAGCTTAAAAGTTTGGAATTTGCAGGGTGGTGGTGGTTGCCAGGAGCCAGGTGTGTCTCGTCTGGTGGGCCACGACCTGATTCCCGGCTTCCCTCGTCCTGAGCGGGATCAGGAGGCAAACTCGTGGATGCATCTGCTGCAGATCTGAACCGCAGGACGATTTCATCTCCTGTTGGCGCGGCTTTTGGTTGTTGGTTTTTGGTGGAGAGACGCGTCTGAAATTTTAAAACCCATTCTACCTAATATAAAAATTTACGTTTTATATATTTGACCGAAATTGCTAATTACAGAATCAGATATAGATTATGTTCCATATGCTTACATCTTACCGACACTGGTTTATTATCGCAGCCGTCGTAGTAGGTTGCTTCGCCTTGACCAGTTGCGACAAATCCAAAGGATATAGAACGCAAAGCGGGCTGATATTTTACGTGTATGATCAAAATTCTGAAGATTCTACCGCCAAAATAGGGAACGTACTCAAACTCCATGTCAAAAAATACGTCAACGATTCTCTGGTAGAGAATACCTATCACGGACTACCGAAATATGAACAGGTCATGCCAGGCCTGTTTTATCCATACGAGGAGGGTGAAATCTACCCGTTTTTGCACAACGGTGATAGCGTGGTGCTGATACAGGATGCCGACACCCTGTTGGGACGCCGGTTGTTCTATCAGGTTCCGTCGTACGTTTCCAAAGGCGATAAAATTGTCACTCATTTCAAAGTACTCGACGTATTTCCCAATGACAGTACCGCCAGCGTGGATATGAACAACGAATACCCCAGGGCCATCACCCGGAACAGAAATAGCGGTGCCGCCCGTGTGAAAGCGTACCTCGATCAACACAGAATCACCGCCCGACTCAGTCCGGACACCGTATATATTGAAGAAATCAAGGTGGGCGATGGGGATCCGGTCCAACCCGGCGATATGATTACCATCCGGTTTGTCGCAAAATCCATGTCCGGCAGGGTTATCGGGAGCAATACCGATGCAGAAAGCGATCCGATGGATTACGAAGTGCTATCGGGTACGATGCCCATAGGTATCGAGGAAAGTCTGCTTCGAAGCCACGTGGGAGACCATTCACGATTTTATCTTCCGGCTATGAAAGCTTTCGGCTCCAGACCTATGCCGGGAGGAGAAAAAGGATTTGAGGATATGATCTTTGAGGTGGAGATATTACAAAAGAAGAAGGCAGGGCAATAAAATACTGGAAGTTGAGCGTCAGATTTGGGACGATGTGATTTACCGCAAGTCCGGACAAAATTCCAGGTAAGAGCTTCTTCGATCTACCCCCAATTATCTTATATTCATTTTAAAACCATCCAAACTATTGGGCCATTTTTTGACTTGATCTACCACCCCTGATCACAATCTTCCTATCCAATCCGACTGCTATGCATTAATAAAATGTTAAGTCCAAACGAAAAAAAATCCGTACATTTCGCAGACCTTCATTATTTCAAATCGCCCGTATATGAATTTTAGTACTCTGGACATCATTGTTTTCATAGGATTTATCCTTTTCATCATCCTGGTATCGATATTCGTCTCCCGTCATGAAAAAAATTCGGAGGATTACTTTCTGGCCGGAAGATCATTATCCTGGTGGCTGATCGGGATGTCGCTCATCGCTTCCAACATCAGCACGGAACATTTCGTCGGAATGGCCGGACAAGGGTTCCGGGAGGATATCGGCATGGCTGTGGCCAGTTTTGAATGGATCGGTGCTCTCGCCCTCGTCATCGTAGCCCTTTTTCTCCTCCCTAGATTAATAAAATCCGGAATTTTCACCATTCCTCAGTATCTTGAATACCGGTATGACCGGAAAACAAGAACGCTGCTATCGGTTTTTATGCTCGTTTTTTATGTCATGATCACCATCGCTACCGTGTTGTACGCAGGCGCCTTTGCGCTCAAAGAAATCTTCGATACCTCGCTACTAACCGGCATCTGGGTGATAGGTCTCACCGCAGGATTGTATACCGTGTACGGGGGATTGAAGGCAGTAGTGTGGTCCGACATGATCCAGGGTACAGCTCTGATCGTGGGAGGAGCCCTGATCACCTATCTCGGCATGAAGGAAGTCGGGGGTTTTGATCGATTTGTGGAACTATCGGATGGTCGGTTGCACACCGTGCTACCCCTGGATCACCCGACCCTCCCCTGGCTGGCTGTGTTTGTAGGAGGGATGTGGATCCCCAATCTGTTTTATTTCGGACTTAATCAATTTATCGTTCAACGAACACTGGGAGCCAAAAACATAATTGAAGGACAGAAAGGGATCCTTTTTGGGGCCAGCATCAAACTGATCATGCCCATTATCATCATTTTCCCCGGGATCATCGCGTACGAACTGTACGGCAATGAAATCGCCAACGGCGACGCTGCGTACCCGGTCCTGATCACGAAACTTCTCCCGGCTGGACTGGTAGGTGCTTTTTTTGCCGCTTTATTTGGTGCGACTATGAGTACGCTCGATTCCCTACTCAACTCAGCCGCCACCATATTCACGATCGATATCTACAAACCTTTTTTCAAACCCGATCTCACCCCCAAAAACTCCGTAAAAGTCGGCCGGATAGTCACCTTTCTAATCATGATTCTTGCCTGTCTGTGGGCGCCTGTCGTCAGCAAGTTTGAAGGGGGGCTCTATCTCTTCCTCCAATTGTACTGGGGATTTATCCAGCCAGGCGTGGTGGCAGTTTTTCTTCTGGGCTTTATTTGGAAAAAAGTCCCCGCTGGTGCTGCTTTCTGGGGAATGCTGCTCAATATTCCGGTCTATGGCGCTCTCCTGTACTTCATACCCGACATTGCTTTTTTACACCATATGGCGATTACCTTTATCATAATTCTGATATTTATGGCTATATTTACCATGCGCAGGCCACAGATCATACCGAGTGAGATTCCTGATATTATCAATGCCGAACACAAAAATCCACGGGTTGTAAAAATTTGGAGTCTCTGTATCCTGGCGGCCACTATTTGCTTGTACATTATCTTCTTCTAATATGGAAACTCAGGAAAAAACTTTCAGGAATTACGACCAGAGCGATGCTACCGCAGCCGTCCGCGACCACTACCGGAAAATGCGTGAGAACCAAACCTACGACTACGTCCGCAGTATGAAGAAAAAGTACCTCACGTACGACACTCCGATGAACCTGTGGGATGCATTTATCAAACTCAATGATCTGATCGACGTGAGCGATCCCGACCTGGATTTGCCCAACATCCAGCATCTGGCCCAATCCGCGGAAGCCATCCGGCAGGACAACAGACCGGATTGGATGCAATTGGTTGGTCTCATTCACGACCTCGGCAAGATGATGTACGTCAAAGGAAGCGACGAGGACGGAACCAGCCAGGCCCAACAGTGGGGCCTCGTCGGCGATATTTTTGTGGTCGGAGCCGCATTGCCTGACACGCTCGTCTACCCGGAATTCAACCACCTCAATCCGGACATGGATGATCCCCGATACAACACTCCCAACGGGATTTATCCTGAAAATTGTGGTCTGGATCAACTGGAACTCGCCTGGGGACACGATGAATACCTGTATCAGGTGCTGAAGCACCACAAGGGAAACAAATTACCGCCCGAAGGGATGGTTATGATCCGATACCACTCCTTTTATCCGTGGCATACCGGAGGTAGCTATTCCTCGCTGATGAAAGACGGGGACGAAAAGTACATGGAATGGATCCGGGACTTCAACCAATATGACCTGTATTCCAAGTCGGAAGTGATTTACGACCTGGATGACATAAAATCGTATTATGCTCCGATTGCTGAAAAGTATCTCGGGACGGAAGATATCTATTTTTAACCGGTTTAATACGAGCTATTTACGGCTCACAAAACCTTTTTAGCGGTTTCAAATCACTCTTCTCAGGTTATGAAATGATTTGAAAGCTTGGATGGATCCACGACTGCTCAAAACACCCGTGTCGTATGAGGACTTTAATTTTTAGCTTTCTGATTTTTTTGTTTGTCCCTCAGGTTCAGGGCCAATCATCAGCCACTTTAAGAGAATTTGACACCACCATGCTGACGTATGGTTTTGCGGATCCCAACCCAATCCCCCGAACCGGCCGGATCTATCCCTATTTTACTTTTGATGGTTATGAAGTGGAGGCCAGTCCGCAAAACTGGAAAATCGTCGAACTCGAAAATGAATTCATAAGGGTTCATATCACCCCTGAAATCGGCGGAAAAATATGGAGTGCCTGGGACAAAACCCGGAATGAGCCTTTTCTCTATGCCAACGATGTGGTCAAGTTTCGGAATATCGCGATGCGGGGTCCCTGGACGAGTGGGGGTATCGAATTCAATTTTGGGATCATCGGCCATACCCCTACTGTTTCTACTCCGGTGGATTACCAGACTCAGGAGAAGCCGGACGGAAGCGTGAGTTGCTACATTTCAGCGTTGGATCTTCTGACCCGCACCAGGTGGGTCGTGGAAATCAATCTGCCCGGAGACAAAGCCCGGTTTTCCACTTCGGTTTATTGGTACAACCCTTCCGATCTGGATCAGCCATACTACACCTGGATGAATGTGGCCGTACCGGCCCGCGAAGACCTTCATTTTATCGATCCCGGAACGCATTATATCGGCCACGATGGCCGGGACCACCCCTGGCCGCTGGACACGGTCAGAGATACAGACCTCTCGGTATATAGCAACAACGCCTTTGGGGGTTCCAAATCATATCATATCACTGGCAAACACAGCGATTTTTTCGGTACCTGGTATGAGCATTCCAACGACGGTATGATCCATTTATCCGACCGGGACGCCAAACCCGGAAAGAAGGTTTTCCTATGGGCGTTGTCTGATGCGGGAAAGATTTGGGAACGATTGCTCTCCGACGAGGCGGGTCAATACGTCGAGGTGCAAAGCGGTCGATTACTCAATCAGAATTCTCCTTCCAGCAGCCGGACGCCCTTTAAACAACTGGGGTTTGCTCCCCAACAAGTCGACCAATGGACAGAATATTGGTTCCCCTACCATGGGATCGGAAAGGTGGACTACGCGGACATGCAAAGCGTTTGGCATTGGGAGAACCACCAAAGCAGTCTGGGCCTCGACCTGATGACCCTGGAAGCCGTGACCGATACGGTCAAAATATGGATAAACGAAGAAGTCGTCGCTCTACAACCTTTGGATGCCCAACCCCTACAACCCAATCATCTGATGTTTTTGGTCAGACCTGAAGCCGTCACTAAAATCACCTTCGGAAATTCGGTGGTATTTCCCGATTGGGTGCAACCTACCGAACTGAGTCGACCGCTGATGATACCGGAGGAATTTGATCAGGATGGTGCCTATAATCAATACCTACTGGGCCATGACTACGCGCGTTTCCGGCAGTACGATACCGCGTTGGACCACATCCGGCGTTCCCTGGCACAGGATTCTTTCTTTGTCCCGGCGCTCAACGAAATGGCGATGTTGCAGTTCCGAAAAATGCAATACGACAGCGCGTACTATTACGCTAGCCGGGCTTTGAGCATCAATACGTACGATCCTATGGCCAATTATTATTACGGCCTGGCTGCGGACCAAACAGGCCGGATGGCAGACGCTTTTGACGGTTGGGAAATTGCTGCTCTGTCTCCGTCCTGGCGGATTGCGGCGTGGTATCAACTGGCGGCAGCCCACTTCTGGGACCAGGACTGGGTCCGGTGCCAGCGCTATCTCGACAAGATCCTGGATATGCAGCACGGTCATCCAGCCGCGATCCGACTACAATTGGTTCTGAACCGGGTGCGACAAAAAACTTTTGATGTGAAGCTGGCAGAACGATTGCTCCGCATGGACCCCGATAACCATTATATCGCCTGGGAAAGATTCCTGAGTTCGGGTAATTTGGAAGATGGAGCACGTTTTCAGGCTAAGATTCGAAACGAATTGCCGGCGCAAACCTATCTGGAAATGGCCATTTGGTATAAGACCAAGCTCAATCGTACAGAGGACGCCATCCGGATTATGGAATTGGCCCCTCCGAATAACCTGATCGATTACTGGCTGGCTTACCTTCACAAAGACGACAAACGAAAAACAGAGTACCTCACCAAAGCAGATGCCGGTTCTGCCGAAATGGTTTTCCCCTTCCGCCGGGAATCGGCCCGGATGTTGGAATGGGCGGTATCGCAGACCGATTCATGGAAACCCGCGTATTACCTGGCGTTGATCCACGCGCACGCGGGCAATGCGGACAAGGCCCGGGATCTGTTGATTGAAATACCTGATCATACGGGATTTGCGCCGTTGTACGTCTGGCGGTCAGGATTCCACTCCGATCCTGCTGAGAAGGAATCCGATCTCCGGACGGCATTGAATCTTGAACCGGGAAACTGGCGACATCTGGTGAATCTCGCGGACTTATTGACGAAGACGGAGCGATTGGAAGAAGCGATTAGACTGCTGGAGCCATATTACAGCAGCCATCCGTCCAATTATCAGGTGGGGATGAATCTGGCCCGGCTGTACCTGATGTCCGGAAGTCCGGAAGAAGCAGATCAGATCCTCCGCAGCATCCATGTACTACCCTATGAGGGCGCCTACGAAGGTCGGGTTTTGTACCGCGCGACCAAGCTTATTCTGGCCCTGGAAGCACTGGAATCCAACCAGATACCCCAGGCCAAAAGATACGTCAACGAAAGTCAGCTCTGGCCGGAAAATCTGGGTGTGGGCAAGCCGTACGATTCGCAGATTAATACGGCGTGGGAAAACACCATATCGGATTGGATCGAAAAGGCCCGGTCGGGCACCAGGGTTGCCGAATCTGAGGTCGATAAAATGCGTGATACGATCATGGAAAGATTTTACGAATTTAGGGAGCAAGCGCCGTTTTAATAAAAATAAAAATCCAGGGTTCGACTTTCACCCCATGTGTTTTGGCAAAATTAGTTTTCCATAGGGCATGATGGAGGAATTCAATTCACCTGTAGAATCAGGCATTCTTCCTGTTCAAAATCAAGACATCTTAATTTTCTGACACCAGGGGAATACGATTGAATGTCTTAAGGGCGATAGAACAGTAAATGACTATTCGTTTTCACCCTTTTTACCAGGATCTATGTACATAAAGCAATTACCATGCATAATCCGGGTTAATTTCGTCCAATATTTGATCCCCTTGCCTTATCTTCGTCGATTATATGATCAGTTACCATAAATTTCAACTGGACAACGG
>CALEIL010000489.1 GCA_937876435.1 uncultured Bacteroidota bacterium | reverse complement strand
GATCAGAGAGCTGCTCGCGGAAATGAGTTAACCGACATCATGACGGGGGCTGACCAGTTGGACAAATACCTTCCTATGCTCCGCGGAAAGAAAGTGGGGATTCTGGGAAATCAGACATCGATCGTAGGACAACCGGACAATCACCTGGTGGATGAACTCATCAAACAAGGGGTGGATGTCCGCTTTGCGTTTGCACCCGAGCACGGATTCAGGGGAAATATCGAACGCGGGGAAAAGGTCAGCAAAGACGTGGATACCAAAACCGGAATCACGCTCCACTCGCTGTATGGCCCTAATGAAGATGCAAGGGACATCGTAGCTTCCGTCGATGTCATGATCTACGATTTGCAGGATGTAGGAGCCCGATTTTATACCTACATCACTTCCCTGCACCGACTGATGCAGCTCTGCGTAGACGCCGATCGCCCATTGATCGTGCTGGACCGGCCCAATCCCAATGGCGACCAGGTCAATGGTCCCGTGCGGAAAAGCGATGAATTCAAATCCAATGTCAGTTACCACAAAATAGCCATGGTGCACGGCCTCACCGTGGGCGAGTTGGCGCATATGATCAATGGAGAAGGGTGGCTCCAGAACGGTGAAAGGTGTGATCTTACCGTGATTCCCGTGGAAGGATATACCCACGCTACGCACTACGTTCCACCCGTCATTCCATCGCCCAGCCTCCCCAATTACCTGTCCATCCGGCTGTATCCATCCCTGTGCCTTTTTGAAGGCACCGATATTAGCGTGGGGCGGGGCACGGACTTTCCCTTTCAGGCAATCGGCTATCCCGATCCTGTATTTGGAGATTTTACGTTTATCCCGGGATCCCGGGAGGGGATGTCAGCGCACGTGGAGCAGCAAGGGAAAATGTGTTACGGGGTGGACCTTCGGAATGTTGATCCAGAATCGTTTACTTTCAACCTGAAGCATTTCATCGATTTTTACCAAAAAGCTCCGTTCAAGGATAAGTTTTTTGCGCGACCCGATTTTTTTGACAAACTGGCCGGCAACGATACGCTGCGGAAGAAAATCCAGGATGGGTGGAGCTATGATGAGATCGAGGCGAGTTGGCAGGAAGAATTGACCGCGTACAAGGAATTGCGGAAGAAGTATTTGTTGTACGACGACTTCGGATCAAGTCCGGAGTGACGACAAGCACTCGTAATCTGTGGAATCCGTTTAAATCCGTGACCAAAAAATAGGTGTTTACTTTCTTATAATCCAAAGCTAGCAAAGGTTGAGATGGTTGAGATGCACATAAATCCGTGTAATCTGTGGAATCCTTTTAAATCCGTGACCAAAAATTAGGCGATTACTTTCTTATATTCCAAAGCTAGCAAAGGTTTAGAAGGTTGAGATGTCCTGAAATCCGTGTAACCTGTGGAATCCGTTTAAATCCGTGACCAAAAATTAGGTGATTACTTTCTTATAATCCAAAGCTAGCAAAGGTTGAGATGTCCTGAAATCCATGTAATCTGTGGAATCCGCTTAAATCCGTGACCAAAAAATAGGCATTTACTTTCTTATAATCCAAAGCTAACAAAGGTTTAGATGGTTGAGATGCACATAAATCAGTGTAATCTGTGAAATCCGTTTAAATCCGTGACCAAAAAATAGGCGTTTACTTTCTTATAAATTAAAGCTAGCAAAGGTTGGTATGGTATTTCGAAACGTCGCAGTATATAGTTTAAGCTTGAGCAACCAAACGGCCGAAGGCCACAAACGAAACGTGAGCGCAGCGATCGATCCCCAAACGATTCGTTAGCTTTCCTAGCGAATCTCCAACCAATAGGACGCTTAGCGTCCTATTATTTAATGGTTTCCAGCGTGCCCTCCCGAACCATACCCCACAGAAAGTGCCAGAAAGATTTGGTTTGAACCCGCTCTACGGTCAACCCTTTTTTCTCCACCGCTGAATCCAGTTTATTATTCAGAAAAAAATTGAGGACCTTAGAAATCCAGGCTTGTCGGGAAGTGCCGTCCTTTTTGAGTAAATTTATTTGAAAGGTGTCATAATCGATGTACATATCGCCCGTCGCATACTCATTATTACCAGCAAAATTGAATGCCAATTTGTCGACGGCTCCTTCTGTTTCGATATTTATGATCGGAGTCACAAAATAGTTGATTTCCTCATCGGTCACCCGGGATAGATGACCCGAGACCAGGAACGAGTCCCGTGGATTGCTGATATCAAATGACCAGTTTAATTCAAGTGGAGCTTTCCCCATGAATTCGGTTTCAGCAAATACGATTGTTCTCCGAAAGTCGGACTGACCCATTCCCATATTGTTGAGATTTGAAATCGTACCATTGACACGTTGGAAATAAACGATGCCTGGTGGTGGCTCATCTTTTGTTCTCACTTGAAAATTGATGTCAGAATCCACAATACTTATGCTATCGATCGATAATTTCACAGGTAATTCTCTGATCATCCGGCTGTATAGTGGTTTGAAAAATGGGTTGGGCGGTTGTCGGTTGTCCTTGTAAATATTTAAATCAGCTTTATGAAGATTGACCTTTGTTGCCGACAGGACGAAGGTATCGGATAGGTAGTCTATATCAGAACCGGACAATTCAATTTTGGGAACCAACAATTTCAACCAGGCTTTTTCATATGGCACGTGATTCTGAAACTCCAGTTTGTCATACGGTGATATGATTTCCAGACTGTCCAGGACCAACTGGTCGTCGCTGGCATCCAAATTCCTCACTTTCAGATGGTAAAGGTCGCTTAGACGATAGCTGATTTCATGACCTGTTAGTTTGTATCCAGAGTAATTAAATGGAACGGAGTGGTCTCTCGTGCTGGAATCAATCACGATATCCTCTATAAGCAAAAAAGGGATCTGCCCGGTCAGTAGGGATTGACTGGAGTCTTTCCCTGTTAAGAGAAGATTACCTTCGGTCATTTCCAGTTGTTTTATGAATACACTGGCTGTCGCTGTCGGTGGCTTTTCGGGTTCGACCGTCTGGTCCAGGCTATCGGGGATTTGTTTGTACAGGTTCGCGTCAGGCGTGGATAAGGTGATCTTATCTATATTGATTTCATTGTGGAAAATGTACCTGATAAAATCAATTCCTGATACGATTACCTGACCGAACGACCAAATATTTGATCGGGGATCGGAACCGTCGTCGATCCAGCGAACCTGGCCGAGTCGCATCTGATTGGTAAATATGTTGCCACCGAAAGTTTCATAGGTTAGGTTTCCTGCCTCTACCTTTTGATCCAAAATTGATTTGATACGGCCGGTGACCCAGTAATTAGCCCCCCACAAGATTGCGCCGAGTACCAGAATGGTCGTAAGAACGTAGCCTATGGTCCGGTTGGTTGATGTCATATAATGTATCGTTTCGGAATCCGTGATACGAAGTTTTCCCCGGGAAATGTCCTTTTACATTGCAGGAAGATACAGAAATGAATTTACTACAAATAATGTAACTCCGATGCAGCCATTTAAATTTTTAACCCTTCTCCCTGATCCCTGAAAATCCCGGACTCGGAAGTCTGGGATGCCGGCGGGGAGGGACATCTGAAGCCGGGATTGCTTTCTGAAGCCAAGATCTCAACCAAACGCGCGAAGCGCACAAACCGGCGTAGCCGACAAACTCATGGCCGCTCCGCGACCCATGATCCAACTGCCTGCGTCGCAGAGCGTCCCAGGCGCCACCCCTTCGCAATCCCAATTAAGAATTAAAAACTAAAAATTAACTAACTACTGCCTATATTCAATCTTATACAGGTCTTTTCGCCGGTCACGGAGATTTCTCACGCTGCCATAATTATGTAACTGCTTCAGCAGGTCCAAATCCAGGTCGGCGAGGAGGATCATTTCTGTATTGGGTGTGGATTCTGCTTTGATTCCATTGGCCGGAAAGGAAAAATCGCTCGGAGTAAAAATCGCGGACTGGGCGTATTGAATGCCCATGTTGTGTATGATGGGCATATTGCCCACACTCCCGGCGATAGCCACGTAGCATTCGTTTTCGATCGCCCTTGCCTGAGCACAATTCCGGACTCTGTTGTAGGCATTTTGCGTGACGGTATTGAACGGAACGAATAGAATTTGCATCCCCTCATCGCCCATTTTTCGGGCCAGTTCCGGAAACTCCACGTCGTAACAAATCAATACCCCGACCTTTCCACAATCCGTTTCAAATGTTTGCAGTGAGTTTCCACCCTTCAATCCCCAGGATTGCACCTCATTGGGGGTGATATGCAATTTTTCATATCGGTCAATCCGTCCGTCCCGGTGGCATAGATACCCCACGTTGTGAAGCTGCTCATTGACCACCAGAGGCATACTCCCTGCCACGATATTGATGTAGTATTTGATAGCCAGTTTACTGATTTCCTCCTTGAGTTGTTCCGTGAATTTGGCCAGTTTACGTATAGCCATCGGTTCGGGCATTTCATTGAAATTGGACATCAACGGGGCACTAAAATTCTCGGGAAACACCACGAAATCTGCATTTCGATGGGAAACGGCTTCAACAAAGTATTCAAACTGCTCCAACAGACCATCCAACTTGGTAATGAGCCTCATCTGCCACTGCACCAGGGCGATTCGCACCGTGCCGTAATCGGAAATATGACTTTTGTGGTCTTGTATGATTGGTTTTTGGTAGTATATATTATCCCACTGAAGGAGAATACCGTATTGCTCTGCTTCCTTTTCGCCGGGCATATATTGCCTGATGATTTTCTTGATGTAAAAATCATTGGACAATTGGAAATTGAGCGTAGGATCCAGTAGTTCTTTATTTCTGACTTTTTCGATGTATTCCTCCGCGGTGATTTTATCTTCATAGGCCGCGTACCGGGGGATTCTACCACTAAACACGATGGATTTCAGATTGAATTTTTCACAGAGGGCTTTCCGGGCGTCATAGAGCCGTCGACCCATCCGCATACCCCTGTAATTGTGATGGACAAAAACATCGATCCCGTACAAAGTATTACCCCGGGAATCGTGCGTATCAAAGGTGTCATTGGCGGTGATCATTTCATACGTATGATCGTCCCCAAACTGGTTGTAATCCACGATAATGGACAATGCACTACCGACTACTTTCCCATCAACCAGGGCCACAAACTGACCCTCCGGGAATTTCTCAATCAGCAGTCGCACCTGATCTTCCGTCCAGCTGACATTGGTCCACCGGGGGTAGGTTTCTTCCATAGATTGCAGCAGCTCTTTGAAGTCCGATAGATTCAAATGGCGGATTTCGATGGAAGGGGATGCGTCTTTATTTGTATCTGACATGATTCCTGTTTGTTGTCGTATAATTTGACTGGCTAAGATATCAAAATATTGTACTTAGCCTTAGAATACGTATATAAATTACCGGTTTTTAAGCAGTGACATAAGGTTCTATTACATGGATTCTATATGAAACCAGGCACTATAGATGTCTGAGAATTTTATGGTCGATATAAAATGTGCCGAATGGGATAAAACTCGAAAGCAGGACTTTCCATGTGGTGCTGAAAAACTTCCATTTGTATTGTATCCCCACGTGAAGAGCCTTGAGCACGAATAAAACAAAAAGTCCACCATGGATGGAACCCAGTATTTCGACCAGGGTTGGATTGTGGTAAAGATATTTGAGTGGTACTGCTATAAAAACCAGCAACAGCAATGAAAGCCCTTCCAAAAATGCGTAAAGTCGCAATCGACCAACAGAGGTAGTGACAAATTTTAGCATAGTTTATTTGATTCTGATTAGTAACCCGTTGGCGAAAGTCGAGATCGATATGGGAAGGGACAGGCAAAGGGATAGCCAAAATTTGAAAAACCAGATTGAAATGGGGATAGAATCCACCTGATCGTTTTATTTTCCTATGACCACTGCCTTCGGTTCATCCATATCGCCATGGCTTTCAGTAGCGGGCCAATTGGAATTTTTACCAAAAAAGATTAAACTCCCAGCCTTGAAAGATGTTTTGATTCCCTCCGAAAAATTGACCGCCGAAGGGATTTTACCAGGTATTTTACCCTGAAAAAATTAGTCAAAAAAATCCGGCATGCCCCAGACATGGAGATGGGAGTATAGAAACAGATCACTAAAGAATTCCATCCTCTTATATCTTATCTATCTTATACAGTCTGCCTGCCTGGGTAATGGCATAAAGCGCACCGTCTTTTCCCTGGGTAATATCCCGGAATCGTTGCTTCTCATCGGGCAAGATACGCTCTTCACCCACCACTTTATTGTCCTTGATCACCAATCGGGCGATATGATTGCTGGACAATCCCCCGATAAAGAGATTGTTTTTCCATTCCGGAATGTTGGAACCGGTATAAAAGGTCATGCCACTGGGAGAGAGGACCGGATCCCAATAGTAGACGGGTTGTTCGAGGCCTTCTTTTTGCTGGATGGTTGGATTGCCCACCGGATCGCCACTGTATTCGAGACCATAGGTGATGATTGGCCAACCATAGTTTGCCCCGGGCTTAATCCGGTTCAACTCATCACCTCCCTTGGGACCAAATTCATTGTTCCACAAATCTCCGGTTTCCGGATGAAATGCCAGTCCTTGTACGTTTCGGTGCCCGTAACTATAAATTTCAGATAGTGCATCGGACTGATTCTCAAATGGATTACCAGGTACCGGTGCTCCATCGGTGGTAATATGCAGTATTTTACCCAGGGCAGAATTGAGATCCTGAGCCTGTGGTCGGGTTTCTTTATCAGACCGTTCACCGGTACTGACGAACAGGTTGCCGTCTTTGTCAAATATGATCCGTCCGCCGTAGTGCAATCTACCATCGTAGGTAGGAAGTGCCCGATAAATGACCTTGGCATTTTCGATGGTTTTTTCATCGTCGGACAATCTTCCTTTGGCTACGGCCGTATGGTTGCCTTTTGACACCTTTTCTGAAAAAACCCAGTACACCATTCGGTTGGATGAAAAATCAGGGTCGAGCGTCAATCCCAATAATCCTCCCTGGCCATTGTCGTCCACTGCGGGTATTCCGGTGATTTCATCGCTCATCTGACCATTGGAAGGATCCACGATGCGCATGGTACCTTTCTTTTCATTGATGAGCAACCGACCGTCCGGTAGAGATACGATTCCCCATGGAGCAGTGAGTGATTCGGTGACTATGGTTCCTTCGTAAGGAGTCGTCGTTTTGACCCCGGATATCCGGGTCTGACCTTCAAACGCCGGATCGTAATCCGCGTTGGGATCATTGGTTTCTACCGGCGGGTAAGTCGTGGTATCGACGACGATAGTAGTGTCTTCGGAGGAAGAACTCGCGTTATTGCACGAAAAAAATAAGGTGGAAAGGAGTGCCAGGAAAATAAAGAATTTCATGTTTTTTATCTTTTTAAGTGTTTCAATTTCATATTCTTACAGGACCATCAGGCAGTGTTCATTCCTTCACGACCATGGTTCTGACGCCATGAAGATAAAACATATCAAAGATATATTTCTATAATTGGAAGAAGGTTGCTTTTAAATTTTTTGTATAGTGCCGGGTAACCACTCCGATGATACGGCCTGCCCGACACCTGTTTGAGATAATATTGCGGTATTGAAGGTCTGGAGGTTTTTAGAGAAAATCAACTTCAAAAACCGTCTTCCAGGATATGAGGTAACATTATTTTGAAGATAAAATTTTTTTTATCGGCACGTTGTGTTATATTTGCAACCGATTTTTAAAAGCGCATTCATACTACGGGGTGTGGCGCAGTCCGGTTAGCGTACCGCGTTTGGGACGCGGGGGCCGCAGGTTCGAATCCTGCCACCCCGACATTAAAAAAGCCTTGTTCCGATTTTCGGAGCAAGGCTTTTCGCTTTTCAAAGCAGCACCAAACCTCGTTCGACGGTTGGGAAGGCAATACAGGTTGCGAAACGTAGAACCGTCCTGGTCTTTTTTATTGAACACCCGATGTACAGGATCAGCCTACTATATGTCTTAAGCAGATTTATATTCAATGTGGAGTTCATTTTATACTTTGCGGTGGCTGTGTAGTTGCGCCTTTTGGTCATTTGAAGTTCGTTTTCTCAACTTCAGTCTCAACCTGATTTCTTTTCTCATCCCACCAAATAATTTTATCTTACGCCGGTTACGTAACCGAATAGTTTATTTTTTATAATTTTAGAGTAATACCTGAAAAACAGACCAAAGATGACTTTAAATTCCAGCACAGAAATATTAAACTTCGCTATCGTAGGCACTGGCTCTATCGCCGGCTTGCACCTGACCGCCCTCAAAGATATTCCCGATATCGAGGTCGTGGCATTGTGCAGTTCCAGTGAAGAACGCGCAGCAGAGGCTCAGACAAAATATGGGATCAATACCTACCACGATCTGGATACGATGTTTGACCAGGAAAAGATCGACGCGATCATCATCTGTACGGCCAGCGGACAACATCTCGATCCATGCGTTCGGGCTGCCCACAGAGGTATCCACGTGTTGTCGGAGAAGCCGTTGGAAGTGACCATGGAAAGAGCCCAGAAAATGATCGATGTCTGTCAGGAAAACCAGGTCAAACTCGCCTGCGTATTTCAAAGCAGGTTTAAACCCCATTACCGACGTCTGAAGGAGGCCGTAGATCAGAATAAACTGGGAAAATTGCTCCTTGGCAATGCTTATATCAAGTGGTATCGGCCTAAAGAATATTATAGTTCCAGCCCCTGGCGCGGAACCCTGGCCGGAGATGGTGGGGCCTCGCTGATCAACCAGGGAATCCATACCATTGATCTGTTGCAGGATGTCATGGGAGCAGTTAAATCGGTCACAGCAAAGGTCAAAACTACGGTCCACGATATAGAAGGAGAAGACCTCGGCGTCGCGATGATCGAATTTGAAAACGGGGCCTTGGGAGTGATCGAAGGGAGCACAGCTGCGTATCCCGGGTATCCGGAAAGACTGGAGATCTTTGGAGAGGACGGAAGCGTGATTCTGGAAGGAGGGAAGATCATAGCCTGGAATCTGAAGTCCGATTCTGAAACAAAACAGGAGGTCCCTTCCGAAGGCCAGGATTCAGGTGCTTCGGACCCCATGGCGATCGATTATGCGTATCACAAGTATCAGATTGAGGATTTTGCGGCCGCGATCCGTGAAAACCGGGATCCGGTTGTGACCGGCGAAGAGGGTTTGAAAGCGCTGGCCCTGATCAGAGCGATTTATGAATCTTCAGAGTTGGATAGGAGAGTGGAGTTTTGATTGCTGTTGCAGGTGCACAAGTGAGACAAAATATAAATGCATATCAATGTTATTTCATATAATATAAGGCACAGTGAACACAAAGACCGGAAGGATGAAATGCCGTAACTATCCAACTATTTTTATACATACTTTCAGCTCAAAGCCCGAAGTTGGAGCCCTGGGGAGAGAAAGCTCCCACCTGGGGTAGAGGAAGCTCCAGCTTCCTTCATGAAAACCGCTTTCAACCAATACAACCCCGATATTGTAAGGTATTTAGTAGCTTACGGTGGAACGGAAAATAAGAATGGGTCTGTTTTCAAAAAATCAAGCCATGGAAAGACGCGTAATTCATCTCCGGTCCAGCCTGTGATTCATCTGTGCTTCGCGGACGCCTTTTCGTTGTTTTACAGCTTTTAAAGCGTCTTCGATCCGGATCACGGGACAGGTCATGCGATATACGTATATCCCGGCACCAAGTTCTTCCTGGAACGAAAGTTCATAAAAGTTGTCCTGGCCGTCCAGAGAATGAGGATCGGTCCCAGGAGTGAGCTCCACCAGGATCTCTTCCCGGACCATCGGGTAAGTTTTCTGGTCGTAGATCAATTTTAGCTCCGCTAAAACCTCATCGATCATGCCGGTCATTTTCTCGATGGCTGGCGGAATGATCTGATCGAGCTCATATTTTCGGCCATTGGAATAGTCCGAGAAATTCAATCCAGGAATATCTGTGACCTGATATTCAGGTTCTTCCATTACGTAATCCAGGTATAACGGATGGTTCAGAATAGACCGGATCTGGGTCATCGTTTTTTCGGGGATTTCGAATTGGACGGTATCCAATATCGGCACGTAGCGGTAGCCCGTAAACCAGGCCTGCCCATCTGGAAGCACGGTCACACCATAGGTCTGACAAAAGCCAAAACAGGGGGTTCGTTCGAAGGATAGGAGTTTTTCCGAATCGGTGATTTGGTTGAGAGATTTCATCGGGGAACAATTGAAAAATAATAAGGAAAGTATGAGGAAGGTCACATTTTTCATGCGGTATATTTATAGTGCACTAATGAAACGGAGTACTCCGTCAAGACAAAAATTTTAATTTCATTCGGGATCTTTTGAGCCATCTC
>CALEIL010000488.1 GCA_937876435.1 uncultured Bacteroidota bacterium | reverse complement strand
GCAATTCTATGACCACATCTGGAGCTCCATGAAAACCATTCTGCTCAATTTTCGAGAGATTTTCACTTTTGATAAATATAATATCTGGTTGAAACACATTATCGACATCCAGATGGACATCGTAAGGAGCGATCCGCAACTCTCCTGTCGGGTTATTCTCCAGGTATTTTAAGATCAAAAAAACTATACTAATCAAAATCTTTTGGTGTTTGTCTGTAGGCGAAGGAGACATGACAAGTTGGTTTTCGATGAGTTGCGCCAAAGTTCCTTCCGGAAGTGCATCAAATACCTCGCGGATGGTTCTGGGTGGCCGCGTAGTGATCAAGGTTTCCATGGAAAAGATATTTTGTTTCAATATAACGAATTTTGTGGAATTTCCGTTCATCTTCCCTGGTGGGTCGAATTGTTTAGTCTGTCACCAAAGACGAGGTGGAGGGCAGGATGGTGAAAAATGGAATCGCTAATTAGTCCAATCGTAAATTGTAGATCCCGTCTAAGGCCGGGACTAGGTCAGGCAAGGTCGGTCCTCACGTCCCTCCCAGTCCTGCCTTGAGTCGTAAATCGTAAATTTCATCTGACCTATTCTGCCTCATCCTCCGCCAGGTTCCGGCTATTCTCCAGCCAAAATGAATTCCTGGACTCACCCGTATGAATGGTGACCCGTTGGTTGTTGATCAGTTCCAACAAAGCCAGAAAAGTGACGATGGCATGCAACCGGTTTTGCATGGATCCAAAGACCTGATCGAAAGATACCCGGGAATATCGCTGAATGGTGCCCAAAATATAAGTTCGTTGATCCTCGATCGTATAGGGAATGGAGACTACCTGGTGCATCACCCGGGTTTGATCCGATTCAAATCTTTCCATTGCCGCCTGGAACAACCGGAACAACCGATACAGGTCAATCGATTCCCATTCGGATTCTACCATGACCTTCCCGGAGAACTGTTTCAATTCTGACGCGATATTCCCCCGTTGATGCCGCTGGCTACGCGCAGCCTCCATATCAGCTAGTTCCTGGAGCACGGATTTGAACCGCTTGTATTCGATCAGCCGCTGGACCAACTCTTCTCGTGGATCGATTTCGTTTCCTTCTTCGTCCACTTCCTTGCGCGGGAGCAGCATCCGGGTTTTGATCCGCATCAGCGTGGCCGCCACGACGATAAATTCGGACGCCAGTTCGATATTGAGCCGTTCCATCGAATGCATGTAATTCATAAAGTCGGTGGTGATCTGGGAGATCGGAATATTGCGGATGTCCAGTTCGTCCCGCTCTATAAAAAACAGAATCAGATCGAAAGGACCTTCGAACTGGGCAAGCTTGATGTAATATTGATCGCGGGTATTCTGGAACATGATGTAAATATAAGGAATTTGGGTTTATGTGCTTCGCCGGATCGGTAAGCCAGCCCAGACGGGCCCGTACCGGGGCTGACAGATAGAGGGATTGCCAGAAGGGGGTTTAGGGGTTTAGATGGGGTAGAGACGAGACCCAACCGACCGCAAACCACCCCAGGCCTACGTGATCATAATCTGCGAAAATACGCCCGATCCGCGTCATCTGCGTTCTAACTATAATCTGCGAAAATACGCCCGATCTGCATCATCTGCGTTCTAACCATAATCTGCGAAAATCTGCCCGATCCGCGTCATCTGCGTTCTAACCATAATCTGCGAAAATCCGCCCGATCCGTGTCATCTGCGTTCAAACCCAAACCCCCGTATACCTGGAAATCTAGTTTCCAAGACAACTGATCTAACCCATCTCAACCAACTAAACTGTTCACAACCCTTTCTAATTTTAATCTCAAATCCCCGAATTGAAGTACTTCGACCAGCTCAGTATTAGCGCCACGATTTTCATTTCTCAAAATGATTCTTTACCGCCGGAATGACCTCATTGCCGTACAATTCGATGGTCTTCATCAATTGTGTGTGGGTCGGTCCTCCTACATCGATATGCGCCACATAGTGGGTCAGGCCAAACATCTCAATCGTGTGGATAATCTTTTCGGTCACCTCATCCGGGTTTCCCATATACAGTGCCCCATGGGGACTCATACCCGCCTCAAATTTATCCCGCGTATAGTTACCCGGCCATCCCCGCTCCCGGCCAATCCGATCCATCGACCGGGCGTAACCCGGGTAATAATCTTCCAGAACGGTCACTCTGGAGTCGGCCAAAAAGGCGTGACTATGCACACCGATCTGCATTCCAGCGGGATCATGACCGTGGGCAACGTACTGATCTTTGTAGTAATCGATCAGGTTCTTAAACTGGGCTGGCATCCCTCCGATGATGGCAAACATGATCGGCAAACCCAGGCGGGCTGCCCGCTGTACCGAGGCCGGTGTACCCCCTACGGCAATCCAGATCGGTATCGGTCTTTCGGGCATTGGGAATACCTGCTGGTCGCGGATGGGTGCCCGGAACCGTCCTTCCCAACTAATTTTTTTATTCTTTTGGAGTTCAAGCAGCAATTCCAGTTTCTCTACGAAGAGTTCGTTGTAATTCTGTAAATCATATCCAAACAAAGGGAAAGACTCGATAAAACTCCCACGTCCCGCAATGATCTCCGCCCTTTGGCCAGACAACAGGTCGATCATAGCAAAATCCTGATACAGCTTCACGGGATCAGCCGAACTGATGACGTTGACTCCACTGACGAGCTTTATCCGCCTGGTCACGGTGGCCAAAGCCGCCAGCATAATTTCAGGAGCCGCAATGGAGTAATCTTCCCGGTGATGCTCTCCCAAAGCTACCGAATCTACCCCCAACTCATCCGCGAGTTTGATTTGCTCGATGAGTTGGACGTACTTTTCTGATGTACCTTGATACTGCCCTTTGTCCGGATCAAATGAAAGATCTCCAAACATGCCTATTCCCAATTCCATATTATTATATTTTGAAACTAAAAAACACAGTAACATACTATGGTCTGGAATAGTTGAGAAGCAAACTCTCCCCTATTAGCGATCTCAGAATTATGGCGTCGGCCTTGTATATAAGAAAAGTTGATCCGCTGACACCCGGCACTCGGTAGTTTTCTTCCCATAGGACCGTACAGGAGGGAAACCTTTGGGGATATCCATAATTTCAGTAGATTCACATCATGCAAAACACAACACCCAGTCTCTACCTGATCCCTACGCCCATCAGTCCGGAAGACGCTTCTCATCCTCTCGTACTGGAAGTCCTGCCGGGGATCGAAGTATTCGTTTGCGAAAGAATCCGGACGACAAGGCGGTGGTTGCGATCGGTCATACCGGATTACGATATCGATCGCAGAATCTTCCTCGAATTTGACAAACACTCCAGCAAATATCCGCTGTCAGAGATCCACGAATTGTGGGACCAGAGCAAAATTTGCGGACTGACCTCTGAGGCCGGGATGCCCGCCGTAGCAGATCCGGGATACCAGGTGGTGGCCGCAGCACACAGAAACGATATCCCGGTGATTCCCCTACCTGGGAGCAATTCCATCATGCTGAGCCTAATGGCGTCGGGATTCGATGGGAATCGATTCACCTTCCATGGGTATTTCCCCATCAGGGAAAACGAACTTCAGCAAACCATCCATCGGATCGTACCATCCATCCGCCAGGGTTATGCTCAGATCTTCATCGAAACGCCCTATCGCAATGTAAAGACCATGGAAACCCTCCTAAAAATTCTCCCGGGAGACCAGGGTCTGTCAGTTTCCTCTTCGATCGGAAATTCCGACAGTCGTTCCCATACCAAAACAGTATCCGAGTGGAAAAAAACCAATTATCAGTATCTACATAAAGTACCAGCGGTGTTTGTGATTGGGGGTTAGTAGGGGCAACCCTTGCGGTTGCCATTAAGAAAATGTGAAAGAATCAGGGATCAGGTAATAGTAGGGGCAACCCTTGCGGTTGCCATTAAGAAAATGTGAAAGAATCAGGGATCAGGTAATAGTAGGGGCAACCCTTGCGGTTGCCATTAAGAAAATAGGGATTATGTTCAAGTTTTGCCAGAGAGGATGCGCCAAAGTATGCCAAGAGAGAATTATAGAAGAGAGCGGGACCTGCAGTATGGCCACACCCGTAGCAAAAAATTAATTCCACTTCAGAACTGAACACCCCATAATTACGTTAGAATAACTTAGATTATATTTGGCTTAGAGTCCCTGGATTCGAGCCATTTTTTATAAATTTGAAATTCTTAAAGAAATTATGATCGAAACGGAAGAATATATAATAGCGGAACGGAATCTGAACAAAAAGGGATTCCTGGATTTGGATATTGATCCCACGCTGGACCTGGAGGAGGAGATCGAGCGCATGAAAAAGGAGAAAAACGCCATCATTCTGGCCCATTATTATCAGGAATCAAACATCCAGGATATCGCTGATTACATTGGAGATAGTCTTGGTCTCAGCCAGAAAGCAGCGAGTACCGACGCGGACATCATCGTCTTTGCCGGCGTGCATTTCATGGCGGAAACGGCCAAAATGCTGTCCCCGGAGAAAAAAGTCCTGCTACCAGATCTGAAAGCAGGCTGTTCCCTGGCAGATTCGTGCCCACCTGATTTGTTTCGCAAATTCAAGGAACAACACCCCAACGCCGTGGTGGTGAGCTACATCAACTGCACCGCGGAACTGAAAACGCTGACCGATATTTGCTGCACATCCACCAATTCGGTCGATGTGATCAACAGTATACCTTTGGATAAGGAGATCATTTTTGCACCGGATCGCAATCTGGGAGCTTATCTGGAGAAAAAAACAGGAAGAGATCTTATTCTTTGGAACGGTTCTTGCATGGTACATGAAGTATTCAGTAATGAAAAAATTACTAAATTACAACTGCAATACCCGGAAGCCAGGCTCATAGCGCATCCCGAATGTGAAGAGCACATCCTGGAAAAAGCAGATTTTATCGGGTCAACAAGTGGCCTGCTCAAATACACAAAGGAATCTGACGCTAAAATATTTATCGTAGCTACAGAATCCGGAATTATCCATCAGATGGAGCTCGGGTCTCCGGATAAAACTTTTATCGCGGCCCCCCCCTCCAATATGTGTGCGTGCAATGAATGTCCGCATATGAAAAGAAATACGATGGAAAAATTGTATTTAAGTATGAAATATGAAAAACCTGAAGTAAATTTGCCCCAGTGGGTAATTGAACAGGGAGTAAAATCGATCGAGCGAATGTTAGAGATTTCGGAAAAAGCGGGGTTGGGCTTGAAAGATTAAATATGGATTCAGACTGACGTTATTATACAGTTACTTCGTTAGTGGCCTTGCCTTTCACAAAAATGATGGCAAGGCTTTTTTTTTATCCGGGATTAACATCAAAAAAGAAAAATAACCATATGAGCCTAACTATTGTCGGTACGGTAGCTTTTGATTCGGTCAAAACTCCCTATGGAGAAGCGAAAAAAGTGATTGGCGGCGCAGCCACTTTTGCCGGATGGGCAGCTTCTTATCTACATCAGGATATCCGTTTGATTTCCATCATCGGTGAAGACTGGCCCCAGGAGGAACTGGAAAAAATGAAAGCCAGGGGGATAGATACCGATGGCATCGAAATAATTCCTGGTGGAAAATCTTTTTACTGGGAGGGAGAATACGATAAAAATATGATCGACCGGACTACGCTCACGACCGATCTCAACGTTCTGGATGATTTCAACCCCATCCTCACCGACAAATTCAAAAAAACGGATTATCTGATGCTGGGTAACCTCACCCCAGAAATTCAGCGGACCATCATCGATCAAATGGTCGAACGTCCCAAACTTATCGCGATGGATACCATGAATTTCTGGATAGATATAGCACTGGATTCGCTCGAGGAAACCATCAGACGGGTCGATGTGCTGAGCATCAATGATGAAGAAGCCCGGCTTCTGAGTGGAGAATACAATCTGATGAGAGCCGCTGACAGAATTCTGGATTACGGCCTCAAATACCTGATTATCAAAAAAGGGGAACATGGAGCATTGCTATTTAGTAACGAGGATATGTTTTTTGCCCCGGCCTTGCCTTTGTTCGAGATTACCGATCCTACCGGAGCGGGAGATTCCTTCGCCGGAGGACTGATGGGCTATCTGGCAGGAAAAGACGACACCAGTTTTGATCACATGAAAATGGCACTCATGCACGGTGCTGCGATGGGATCGTTTTGTGTAGAAGATTTTTCCATTCGAAAACTGCAAAATCTCACCCCAGAAGTCATTACCAACCGCGTGAATGGATTGATCGAGCTTTCCAGAGTGTGATTGGTTGTTAACCTTCGGTGGTATCATTGGTGAATATGCGCGCCAAAAAATCCACCCTTTCTCTCAACAAGTTTTCATCAAAAGCATTGAATGTATGTTTGATTTCATGGAAGTCATAGTCCCGGGTATCCTGTACCCAGATTATGCTTCTCGCACCAACAAATAGAGGAAAAAATGAGTTCGCGATTTTTAGATATCCCCGTTTCGATTCTTGATCTGGCTACCATCACCGAAGGTGGTTCACCGGCCTTGTCTTTTGAAAGGAGTAAAGACCTGGCTCAAAACGCTGAAAAATGGGGATACCATCGATTTTGGATGGCCGAACACCACAATATGGAGAGCGTTGCCAGCTCTGCTACCTCAGTACTGATTGGATATATCGCTGCGCATACCACCACCCTCAGGGTGGGCTCGGGTGGGATCATGTTGCCCAATCACGCTCCGCTTATAGTTGCCGAACAATTTGGCACATTGGAATCCCTGTATCCGGGACGGATCGATCTGGGTCTGGGACGGGCTCCGGGAACGGATGCTATCACTTCCTACGCGTTGCGGAGGGATGAACAGGCAGCTTTCCGGTTTCCTCAAAACGTCCGGGAAATCCAAACTTATTTTTCTGCTGAAAACAAAGACAGCAAGGTAAGAGCCATTCCGGGTGAAGGACTCGACATTCCGATCTGGATTCTCGGATCGAGTACCGACAGCGCACATCTGGCTGCATCGATGGGGCTACCATATGCCTTTGCCAGCCACTTCGCTCCCCGATTACTCTTTGAAGCCCGGTCGATCTATCTGGATGAATTCAAGCCATCTTCTCAGTTGCAGGAACCCTATTTCATGCCTTGCATCAATGTGATCCTGGCCGACACTCACGAAGAGGGACAGCTTCTGGCTACCTCTGCCCAAAAACTGTTTCTGGGTATCATTACGGGCCAGCGCGGACCACTTCAGGCTCCGGACCCGGATTTCCAAATGATCCCCGCTGCCCGGGCTGCATTGGAACAGATGACCCAATATACCTTTATCGGTGACCGGGAAGGAGTCAGTGACAGGATCCGATCCTTCGTCGAAGACACCAAAGCCGATGAATTAATGGTCGTATCGCATATTTTTGATCAGAATGCCCGGCTCAGGTCTTACGAATTGTTAAAGCAAATGCAGGAGGTTGTCGTGTGACATTCATTGCATTAGCCGATAATTTTCAAACTCAGGTCCACCGCCTTGACGCCGTGGGTCAGGGCACCTACTGATATAAAATCCACACCAGTCTTCGCGACCGGAACCAAATACTCATAGGTGATGCCCCCGGAGGCTTCTACTTCGTATCTTCCCTGGATGTAAGTCACAGCCTCTGCCATCTCATGAACACTAAAATTATCGAGCATGATCCGCTCAAAACCACCGACCTCGATGGCCTCGTCCAACTCCTTGAAATTTCGAACCTCCACCGTAATTTCCAGATCGAGGTCATTCTCCTGCAAATAGTCCTTTACCAGGTGCAATGCATTTTTCAGGGAACCAGCCGCTTCCACGTGATTGTCCTTGATCATGATCCGGTCGTACAATCCAAATCTGTAATTGGTACAACCACCGATCGCCACCGCTGCTTTCTCCAGAAAACGAAGCTGAGGAGTCGTTTTCCGGGTGTCGAGTACCTGTACTCCAAATTCCTGAATGGCTTCTGCGTATTTGCGACTCATGGTGGATATTCCACACATCCGCTGTATAGTATTGAGTAAAAGCCGTTCGATCATAAGCAACGCCCGACTGTTCATGGTCACCTTGAATACGATATCCCCCGGATTGGCGTATTGTCCATCTTCCATCAGGGTTTCAATCGTGGCATCCGGATCTACATACACGATCATTTGTCTGGCAACCTCTACCCCCGACAACACACATTGTTGCTTGACCAACAGATGTGCTTTGGAAATCTGAGAAACCGGAACACAGGCCTGCGAAGTATGGTCTCCGGATCCCACATCTTCCTGGAGTCCCCGCTCGATAAATATTCTCAGTTCTTCTTTCAAATCCTGATTTTGAATCACCTGCATATCCTATTGAATTTTAAAGGCGAGTTGAATCCCGAATTGATTCAATGCAGCCTTGGAATCTTCCCTAATTGTCTGTTTCCCGCCCCCGTCGGTATTGATGACCTGTTTACCTTTATCGCGCGTGACGTCGGTCAATCCGGTATTCATAAACAGCATCAAACTCACATCTTTATTCCAACGTTCAAATTCTGCACCGAGTGCCATCCCCCACATAAGGTTGAAAAAACTCACATCTTTTCCGATTTTTTCTTTTTCAAATACCAGACTCCCCGCTTCGATCCGTCCCCTGGCCCGGTTGCGGATCCCAAGAGTGAGTACGGGTATCCGAGCGACGACATCCAGATCCCGGCCGATGGGAAACTGAAACTGGAGACCAGCCGGTATTTCAAAATAATTGAGCGTAAATCTGATGTCGGTATTATCGGGCAAGGGTTCATCGCCCTTGTTCAAATCGGGATTGGATAAATCCGAATTGGGTAAAAAATTGCCTCCCTCGCGATACAACAGCTTTCCACCGGACCATAAAGTAAAATCAAAGCCCCCAACCACACCCATCCAGTCCGTCATTTTAAAATTGACAGTAGCTCCGAGTTTGATGCCCAGATTGATTCCGTTGGGATCGATGTAGTCACTTGAGCTGTTGAGGCTGCTGAACGTAGGAGCCAGGTGAAAGTCCAGCTCCTTTTCATTCCAGTTTTGCCCGTACAAGGTTCCCGATCCCAGACAGAGTACTATGATCCATCCCAGTATATGCTTATAATCCATGCGTATGCATTGCTTGAAAACAAAGACAATATAAAAATTTCTTTTCAATAGATTCCATATTCCCGGGTTATAGAAATTAATAAGGTCAATCCGCCAATTCAAAAATATTGAATATTTCCACAATCCACAGGACAACCTGACGTTTTCTACGGAGTCAACAGAATGAACCTGATCCCCTCTATCTGATAAAAACTTCTGCCAAGGATGAAGGTATATCATACAAGAAACAGAAACAACTATTGCGTATTACATTTTGGTGGACCAGTGTGCCGCAGTATCCCCGGACCCGAATTATTTTACCCCTCATCAGTCAGCTTATGATCAGCGGTACCAAATATCTGGCTATGTTCCTGACTGCTACTACTATGATGTGGCTGGTGACTGGCTGCACAGATCCCAACGACGCCAGCCGTCCCAAGCCAAAAGTCGACCCGGAAAGCGTCTCCATTGTCCGCTTTGATCAACTGCTATGCAGTACCGATGGTTCTCCTGAACCCTCCTCTCCCGGGTACCTAATGGAGCGATACCCGGTTTTTAGTGATGTCTTTTTCAATCAGATTATTTTTCCTCAAAACACCCCCTCCATTGGGTTGGAAAAGCTTGTAAACCAATATTGTTCAGCTCCTGCGATCCGACACCTGATGGATACCACGATGACTATTTTCCCTGATCTGACAAATTTTGAACGCGACCTGGGGCAGGCATTTGGCTATTTCCACCACTATTTTCCCGATCGACCCATCCCGGAGGTATATTCCTACGTTTCTGAATTTGGAATCGGAGTATTTACCGTAGAAAGCCGTGTTTTGGGTATCGGGTTGGATTTTTTCCTGGGGGAGGATTATCCTTATTACGATCCGGCTGTATTTCCCAATTATATGGTCCGGACCATGACCCAGGAATATCTGACCGCTAAAGCTATCGAAGCCCTGGCTCAGGTGGTACTGCCGCCCACCTCCACCGGTAATTTATTAGATTATATGATTTTCAACGGAAAACGGCTATTCATCTCTTCGAGGCTCCTGCCCGATGATCCGATGTACACGCTTTGTCAGTACAGCCCCCAACAAATGAAATGGGTAGAAGACAACGAGCTCAATATCTGGTCCTATTTCCTGGACCTGGGGTATTTTTATGAAAACGATCCCCGTAAGTTTAAAAAATTCGTAGATCCCGCACCTACTACACCGGGACTGCCTGAACAAGCTCCCGGCAGAGTAGCCAACTGGATCGGATATCGCATCGTAGAATCCTACATGAAACAAAACCCTCAGATCAGTCTTCAGGAACTGGCGGCTGACAGGGATTTTCAATCCATCATGGACGGATCCAATTATAAACCCCCACGTCCTCGGTAAAACCGACCCTCCCGGAAGTTGAATATTTTGAATAATTTCACCATATTGTTTGATCAAAAAAATTACATTCCCAGCACCTATGACACGAGACATTTTACCCAATATTTCTCTCGCTCATTTTACGGATGGTCACCCGGAAGAAAAGTCAAAATTTGTCCGGGACCTGGGAAATGCCTTTCATCAATGGGGATTCGTGATCATACGCCAACACGGTATCCCTCAGGAATTGATCAACCGGTTTTACGATAAATCCAAATCATTTTTTGGGCTCCCGAAATCTGAAAAAAGGAAATACGAAATAAAAGAACTCGCAGGTCAAAGGGGCTACACGTCGTTTGGGACAGAACACGCCCGACACGCTCACGTGCCCGACATGAAAGAATTTTTTCAGATCGGTCAGGAAGTATCGGAAGACCACCCGGCCAAAGACCGATACCCTGATAATATCCGGGTTTCTGAGGTCGATCAATTCACGGAAACCGGCATGGAATTGTACAAGGCATTTGAAAGTACCGGAAAATCTTTGTTGCAGGCTATTGCTTTGTATCTCGATCTGCCAGAACACTATTTTGACGAACAGATCCTGGAAGGCAATAGCATTCTCCGGTCGATCTACTATCCACCCATCCAACACGATCCCAAATCGGCTGTTCGAGCCGAAGAACACGAGGATATCAATCTGATCACTTTGCTCGTGGGGGCTTCAGCAGGTGGTCTTCAACTACTGAATCCACAGGGAGAATGGGTCGCTGTCTTGCCGCAACCGGATGAAATAGCGATCAACGTAGGGGATATGCTCTCCCGGCTCACCAACGATTTTCTCAAATCGACCACCCATCGGGTAGTGAATCCCCCGCGGGAGGAATGGCACATTCCCAGGCTTTCCATTCCATTTTTCCTACATCCGGTGGCAGATATGGATCTTACGACCCTGGACCGGTGTATAAAAGAGGGGCAATCGGCCAAATTTCCACCCATTACGGCAGGAGAATTCCTCGACGAACGTCTCCGGGAGATCGGATTGAAAAAGTAAGATAACTGAGGGCAGGGAATAGTTGGTTCACGTTTCCGTTGCTGTTATAATACAATTTTTTCGTGGTCCCACCAGTCATTTTACTGGAACGACCATTGTTCGATCCGGTATATCGAATCAGATAATCGATTCATAAACCCTACTACGGCATTTCTCCTCTACTCTACCGTCACTTCAACGTAGCTTCTGGCAGCCAGGGCGAAAATCCCATATCCATTGTCCACATTGGTGAAAATCTCTGCGGGCTCGGCAAATGGGTTCCCGTTGTTGATGGAATATTGCTGCGAACTCCGCTGAAACCGTATATAGTTGTCGGAAAGGTTCGATAGACGGACGATCAAGACGGCCCCTTTGTCTCGCTCATGGGAGCCATACGTACTGCTAAAGTGAAAATGAATGCGCTTCCTACCTTCCCGGGTAAAATCATCCTCATGGAATAAGTTATTCCGGTTATTATCAAATATGTCCAGGTCTGCGGTCTTATCCGGCCTGTCAACGCGCCCGTAGACCAGGAATTGATCCTCACTGTACAGCGAGTCCGACTGAAAAATAGCAGAAATATCCACCAGGTACATATTGGATCGGCCTGGCTCATCTTCGATTCTGAGATCAATATATCCACTTCCTGGAGTGGCCCAATAGTTGCCTTCCTCATAATCCAGATGGACGCTCTCTATGGAAAATGGCACCAGGTGCGGCATCGTGTCCCTGGCGGAAACCGGGGACCATTCCTGCACATACGTAGGGGCTGCATCCGGATCAAACGATGCTAAAATATCGTATATCCGACCTGGAATCGGATCCTCTTCCACCCCAAAATAAGCTTTGTAATTACTTCCTTCATCGTCCAAATCCACGAACGATAACGGTACATCGCCTGCTTCAGATTTCAGACTTACGTGGGCTTTGTAAAATAGTTCCCTCCAGATAACTGGTGGCACGCTATGACTAATAAATATCCGGTTGCCATGGAATCCGGTCAACGAGGATGAATTGTCATAGACCTCACGAAAAGCGGTATCCCGGATGTCGGTGTTGGATAACACGCTGAATACAACACCTTTGGTAATGTGATCCCGATAATCCACCTCAATTTTTCTTGTAAACCCCTCACAACCCATCTGGAGAACGAGTACAAGCAACAGGAACATATAAACCCGAAACGCTTGAACTTGTCTACCCGTCGACAACCTGTCCACCTCACGGTGGTGGTAGGCAGGCGCAGGCAGGTTCAAAACTCTACGAATATAATAAATGCTACGATTCATAGGCTCAAAATTTAAATCCCCAACTAAAGTATGGTATGACGGGCAAAATGGCTACTTCTTCCAATTTTTTGCCATATCGGTCCTGACCCTCGATGATAAAAAACGGATTCATCCGGGAATACGTGTTGTAGGCACCGAAGGTCCAAAAAGTTTCACCCCACTTTTTTTCTTTGGTTTTTTTGAAAGATATATCCAGCCGGTGGTAGTCCGACATCCGGTAATTGTTTTTATCCGTATAGACAGAATAACCATCACCGCCGGAGAAAAATCCCGGAATGGACGGGAAATGGGTATCCGGAATGGAATACGCGTTGCCCGTGCCGTAAATCCACGCTCCCGAAAACGACCATCGTTCTGAAAGCTCGTGTGACAATACAACGCTGAGGTCGTGCCGTCTATCGTATTTGAAAGGAAATAATT